>NZ_KV790806.1:77988-109053 GCF_001807735.1 Neisseria sp. HMSC31F04
ACGCTGTACTGGTTTAAATTTAATTCACTATATTTTGAAACAACGCTATTTTTCAGACAGCCCGCCATAAATCCTGCTGCCGTCCGCGCGGTTCGAGGTGGCCGACCCCGAGTCCGATCAGACGGTAATCGATGTCGGAGGCGTGCGGAATCCGTCCCGCCAATTCTCGGGCGGCGGATAAAAGCGCGGCGGAATCGGGCAGGGGGGAGGAATAGGTCAGGGAACGGGTGATGATGCGGAAATCGGCGGTTTTCAGTTTCAGCGTGACGCCCCGCGCCTCGGTTTTCCTGTTTTGCAGCTGCTGCCACAAATCATCGGCCAGATGCGGCAAGTGGCGGACAATCAGGGCAAGCGGCAGGTCTTCGGGCAGGGTGATTTCGGTGGAGATTTGCAGGCGTTCGCGTTCGGCTTTGACGGGGCGGTTGTCGATGCCGTAGGCGAGGTCGTGGAGGCGGTAGCCCCATTTGCCGAACAGGTTGGCCAATTCGCCGGGACTGTGCCGGCGCAGGTCGCCGACGGTGTTCATACCCAGCCGCTGCATCTTCTGCCGCGTAACTTTGCCGACGCCTGGGATTTTGCCCAGCGGCAGGCCGGTTAAAAAAGCCTCGACTTTCTGCGGCGGCAGGACGAACTGGCCGTTGGGTTTGTTCCAGTCGGAGGCGATTTTGGCCAAGAATTTGTTCGGCGCGACTCCTGCCGAGGCGGTCAGGCCGGTTTCGGCGAGAATGTCGGCGCGGATGCTGCGGGCGATGTCGCTGGCGTAGGGGATGTTTTGGTGGTTGAGGGTAACGTCCAAATAGGCTTCGTCCAGCGACAAAGGTTCGACAAGGTCGGTATGCCGTCTGAAAATGCCGTGTATCTGCCGCGACACGCTGCGGTAGAGGGAAAAATTCGGCGGCACGAAAACCGCTTGCGGGCAGAGGCGTTTGGCGGTGGCGGCGGACATGGCGGAATGCAGGCCGAAGCGGCGGGCTTCGTAAGAGGCGGCGCAGATGACGGAACGCGCGCCTTCCCAGGCCACGACGACGGGCAGGCCTTGCAAATGCGGCTGTTCGCGCAGTTCTACCGAGGCGTAGAACGCGTCCATATCGATGTGGATGATTTTTCGCTGCTGCATGGTGTGTATCGGCTTGAGGCCGTCTGAAAAGGTGTCGCGGGCGGACGGGCTTATCCGGTACCGCGCTTTTTCTTTTTTTCAGACGGCCTCGGACTATATCCCGTCCGCTTCATTATTTTGTTTGGAAACAAGAAGTTGGTCGATTTTCAGATTTTCGGTGTCGATGATTTCAAATTTGTATCCCGCGTAAACCAGAAAATCGGTGCGTTTCGGAATTTTGCGCAGGGAATACATCATAAAGCCGGCGATGGTTTCGTAGTTTTCCGAATGGGGAAACTCTTCGATATCCAACGCGCGCATGACGTCGGCGAGCGGGGTCGCGCCGTCCACCAGCCAGGTGTCTTCGGTGCGGCGGATGATTTGCGGCTCTTCTTCGGTATTGACCAGCTCGCCCATGACGATGCTCATCACGTCTTTCAGCGTAACCACGCCGACCACCAGCGCATATTCGTTCACCACCACGGCAAAGTCTTCGCCGGAAGTTTTGAAGGTTTCCAATACATCGTAAAGCGACAGCGTGTCGGGGATGAACAAGGCTTTGCGCAACACGCGCTTGTCGGTCAGGCGGACGTCTTTTTCTTTTAAAAACAAGGTCAGCAGCGTGTGCGATTCGATGTAGCCGATGACTCGCTCCAAATCACCGTCGCACACCAAAAATTTGTTGTGCGGTTTTTCTGACATGATTTCCAACACGGTATCGCTGTCGTCGTTTTTATCGAAATAGGCGATGTATTCGCGCGTGCTCATGGTGGAAGTTACCGTGCGCGCCTGCATGTCGAAAATATTTTCAATCAGGTAGTGTTCCTGCTCTTTCAATACGCCAGCCTGCGCGCCCGCATCGACGACGGCATAAATGTCTTCCGAAGTCAGCTGCTCTTGGCGGACGGTGGAAATTTTGAAGAGTTTGAATATCGCGTTCGCCAGTCCGTCAAATGTCCAAACGAAAGGCTTTAGGATAAAAATCAAGAACATCATCGGACGCACGATGCGCACCGCCACCGCTTCGGGATGAGTCATCGCCACGCGCTTGGGCATCAGGTCGGCAATCAGGATGAAGCTGCCCGTGACCAGCGCGAACGTCAGTAGCGACGCGGCGGTACTGCCCCAACTGCCCGCGTTTGCCAACAAGCTGCCGAAATAAGGGCGCACCGCCGCTTCGCCGACGATACCGGCGAGAATGGCGACGGCGTTCAAACCGATTTGGACGACGGTAATGAAACTGCCCGGCTGCTGCTGCATATTGAGCACATCCAGCGCGCGCGTGTCGCCGCCGTCTTTGGCCATCACTTGCAATTTGATTTTGCGCGCCGAGGCAAGCGCGAGTTCGGAACAGGAAACAAATGCGCTGATGACGATCAGCAGGCACAATAATAATAAGGCTTCAAGAATATTCATGAAAAACGGTGTGTGTTGAGGAAGGGCTATTTTAACATCAAAGGCCGTCTGAAAAATTCAGACGGCCTTTTCCCGGCCTGACTTACCAATCGCGCGGGGCAACCAGTTCTTCGATGTCCGCATCTTCAAAGCCGTAGCTTTGGGCGATGTATTCCATATCGGTGGCAATCGTGTCTCTGGCGACAGTTTCGATTTCGCTGTCGTTTTCTTCAAATTCTTCCGCCAATTCGTTAAAGCGTTCGGTAGCTGCGTGGGTCAGGCTGTACAGGCCGTCCAAGTCTTCGGGCCGTTCGGTTTCGATTTGGCGGCACAGTTCGACCAGGATGTTTTCTCCTTTTTGCACCAGTTCGGCAGGGAAATATAGTGGATTAAATTTAAATCAGGACAAGCCGACGAAGCTGCAGACAGTACAGATAGTACGGCAAGGCGAGGCAACGCCGTACTGGTTTAAATTTAATCCACTATAATCGTCGTCATACATATCCTGCAAAAAGGTGTGGTCGGCCAATTCGGGGTTGTTCAGTGGATGACGGGTGGCCATGGGGTTTCCTCTCGGTTTGGGGATTTTTGAAAAAGGCCGTCTGAAAACGGGCGAACCCTTTCAGACGGCCTTGTCGGTATCAACTCACCGTTATTTCGCAATCTGGGTTGCCTGAATCGCAGTCAGGGCGATGGTGTAGACGATGTCTTCCACCAGCGCGCCGCGCGACAGGTCGTTTACCGGTTTGCGCAGGCCTTGCAGCATCGGGCCGACGCTCAAGACGTTGGCGTTACGCTGAACGGCTTTATAAGTGCAGTTGCCGGTGGTCAGGTTGGGGAACACGAACACGTTGGCTTTGCCGGCCACAGGGCTGTTCGGGGCTTTGGATTTGGCCACGCTTTCCACCACGGCGGCATCGTATTGCAACGGGCCGTCCACGGCCAAGGCAGGGGCTTTTTCTTTGACCAGCTTGGTCGCTTCAATCACCAAATCCACATCGGGGCCGCTGCCGGAATCGATGGTGGAATAGGAAATCATGGCCACGCGCGGGTCTATGCCAAAGGCTGTGGCAGACTCGGCCGATTGGACGGCGATTTCGGCCAACTGTTCGGCAGTCGGATTCGGATTCACCGCGCAGTCGCCGTATACCACGACCTGCTCGGGCAGCAGCATGAAGAATACGCTGGATACGATGCTCGCGCCGGGGGCGGTTTTAATCAGCTGCAAGGCGGGGCGGATGGTGTTGGCGGTGGTGTGTACCGCGCCGGAAACCAGGCCGTCCACATCGTTTTGCGCCATCATCATGGTGCCGAGTACCACGGTGTCTTGCAGTTGTTTGCGCGCGTCTTCGGGGGCCAGGCCTTTGGATTTGCGCAGTTCGCACATCGGGGCGACGTATTGTTCGACCAGTGTGGCGGGATCGATGATTTCCAGCGACGCGGGCAGGGCGATGCCTTTTTCTTTGGCAACGGCTTCGACTTCTTCGCGTTTGGCCAGCAGCACGCAGCGGGCCAGGCCTTTTTCATGGCAGATGGCGGCGGCTTGGACGGTGCGTGGTTCCGCGCCTTCGGGCAGTACGATGCGTTTGTTTGCCTTGCGGGCGGCTTCCATCATGTTATAGCGGAATTGCGCGGGCGACAGGCGGACGGCTTGTTCGGCGGCCAGTTTTGCCACGCCTTCGGGTGCGTCTGCGCTGCCCAGATAGTCCAAACCGGCTGCTTGGGCGGCTTTGGCCGTACCGCCGACCACGCCGGCAAATTCGACGTTGCGTCCGGCAAACGATGCTTTGGCCATCTGCAGGCGTTCGGCGGTGGCGTGTTCGTTGCTGACGGCGAAGACGACGCGGGCGTTGAACGCGGTGGCCAGTCCGTTGTTTTGGCGGCTCAGGAAGATATAGGCATCGTTCGGGGTGATGCCTTGGATGACGACGTTTTCCTTACCCAGCGCGGCGGCACGGCCGACCAGCAGGTCGAACCAGTCGTCCGCTTTGCCTTCGGCCGCCAGGCGGACGGCTTCGTCGGCATAGTCCATTGCGTTGAATACCGCGGCATTCGGCAGTTTCGCCGCGATATTGGCGGCGGCTTTGGCCGCATCAACATGCGGGCAGACGGGGATAATCAGGGTGTAGGCCATGTTTTGTCCTTTCAGGGAAGTTGTTCGATACCGGGGTATCGGTTTCAAATATCAGTGGAACGACCGATAAGCTGATGGGTACGGCCGATTGGGGGATTTCACTATAAAACGTTCAGGCCGTCTGAAAACCGAAGCAGGCTTTCAGACGGCCTTTTTGCCGTTCAAACGCATTCGACGATTTCAAAACTGTGGCTGACGGCGGCGGCCTTGCCCAGCATAATCGAAGCGGAACAATATTTCTCCGCCGACAGCCGAACTGCCTGGGCAATCGCGCTTTCTTTCAAATCCGTGCCGAACACTTTGAAATGAATATGGATTTCGGTAAACACGCGCGGGGCTTCGTCGGCGCGTTTGGCCGTAACCGTGGCGCGGCAGTCGCTGACTTTCTGCCGCTGCTTTTCCGCAATCATCACCATGTCGATGCTCGAACAGCCCGCCACGCCCAACAGCAGCATTTCCATCGGGCTGGGGCCGCGCTTCACGCCGCCTTCCGCCGCCGCGCCTTCCATGACCACGCTGTGGCCGTTTTCAGTGGTGCCCACAAAGCAGAGGCCGTCTATCCATTGCGAAGTTACCTGCATGACTTACTCCTCTTTGATGGGTTGGGGCGAGACCAAAATACCGTCGGCATCGCTGTAAAGGTAGTGGCCGGGAATGAAGTCCACGCTGCCGAAACTCAGCACGACATCGGTTTCCCCCGCGCCGTCTTTCGCACTTTTGCGCGGATTGACGGACAGGGCCTTTACGCCGAAATCCAGTGTGTTGATGGCTTCGCTGTCGCGGATGGCGCCGAGTATGATTGCACCGGCCCAGCCGTTGGCCGCGCCCGCAGAGGCAATCAAATCGCCCATCAGCGCGCTGGCGGCGGAATATCCGCCGTCCACCACCAAAACTTCGCCGTCGGAGCGGCTGTTCATCAGCTGCTTGATCAAACCGTTGTCGCGGAAGCATTTGACGGTGCGGATGCGGCCGCAAAAGCGGCTGCGGCGGCCGAAGCTGCGGAATTGGATTTCGCACGACGGCGTGTCGGGTGCCAAATCGATTAAATCGGAGGTGGCGAATTCGAAGGTCTGCATATGCGGCTCCTGAAGTTGCGGGCTTGGACAGACGGGCATTATATAGAAACGGCAGGCCGTCTGAAAGGGGAGGGCGTGGACTTTGCCGGTCGCCGCCGCGCTGTTTCAGACGGCCTCAAAAAGCCGCATCGGGCAGGGGGGACGGGAGGCCGTCTGAAAAACCGGCCTGATTCCGTGGCGGCTTTGCGTTACAATACCGGCCTTTTGTTTCCCATACGCATCGGACACGCATCATGCTGGTACTCGGAATCGAATCTTCCTGCGACGAAACCGGCGTCGCCCTTTACGACAGCGAAGGCGGACTGCTCGCCCACGCCCTGCACACCCAAATGGCCATGCACGCCGAATACGGCGGCGTGGTGCCCGAGCTGGCCAGCCGCGACCACATCCGCCGCCTCGTGCCGCTGACCCGTGCCTGCCTGCGCGACGCGGGCAAAGACTATGCCGACATCGACGCGGTGGCCTTCACCCAAGGGCCGGGGCTGGGCGGCGCGCTGCTGGCCGGTTCGAGCTATGCCAACGCGCTGGCCTTCGCACTGAACAAACCCGTCATCCCCGTCCACCACCTCGAAGGCCACCTGCTTTCGCCTCTGCTGGCGGCCGACAAACCCGCCTTCCCCTTCGTCGCCCTGCTGGTATCGGGCGGCCACACGCAGTTTATGGCCGTGCGCGGCATAGGCGATTATGTGCTGCTGGGCGAAAGCGTGGACGACGCGGCGGGCGAAGCCTTCGATAAAACCGCCAAACTGCTCGGCCTGCCGTACCCGGGCGGCGCGAAACTGGCCGAACTGGCTGAACGCGGCCATCCCGAAGCCTTTTCCTTTCCCCGGCCCATGCTGCATTCGAACGATTTGCAGATGAGTTTTTCCGGCCTGAAAACCGCCGTCTTGACCGCTGTGGAGAAAGTACGCGCCGAACACGGCAGCATTTCCGAACAAACGCGCAACGACATCTGCCGCGCCTTTGAAGACGCGGTTATCGACGTATTGGCGGCCAAAGCGGAAAAAGCCCTGCGCGACACGGGCTTCCGCACGCTGGTTGTGGCAGGCGGCGTGGGCGCGAACAAAAAACTGCGAGAACGCCTGAGCCGTTTGACCATCCGTCCGACGCAGGGAAAAGGTCGTCTGAAAAAGCCCGCCGAAGTCGTGCAAACCTATTTCCCGCCCATGGAATACTGTACCGACAACGGCGCGATGATTGCCTTCGCCGGCGCGATGCGGGCGGAGCAGGCGGTGGCGGCGGGCGGTTTCAACGTCAAACCGCGCTGGCCGCTGACGGACATTGTGAAAAGCGCGGAGGCCGTCTGAAAAGCCGAATTTGGGATGGGCAGCTAATTTGATGTTTTTAAAATCCGACTTTTCTTTTCTTGTCAGGCCATGAATCACCGTCAGAAAATCAAGCGATTCCGCCAGCGTATCTACGCCCTGCCGCGTGCCCGCTCCCGCAGCCTTAATCCGCGATGCGCCGCGCAAATCGAAAACGGCGCACGTTGGCTGCACGCTTTTGCCGTTTGGCGCAAACTTGCCCGCCGAGGCAGCAGTGATGCCGAAATTCAGGCCGCATACTTTTACGGCATCGCCAAATGTAAAGGCAAAGGCCTTCCATGCCGTTTCGGCAGCCTCGGCGGAAGGCATGCCGAAGTGCTCGCAACCGCCTGCTACCGCCGTGCAGCGCAAGCGGGCAGCAGGCAAGGGCAATATCTGCTGGCCTGCATCTACCACAGCTTCGGCACTGCCGGCGACATCGCCCAAGCCATCGCCTGGTATGAAAAATCCGCCGCACAAGGTTACGGCTACGCCGCCTGCAACCTTGCCTGCATCTATGCCGACGGGGAAGGCGTCGTTGCCGATCCCGTACTCGCCGAACATTACCGCAGGCTTGCCCATCAGCATCTGACCGACGATGCCGAGTTGGCCGAATTGGATGCACTCGTTCAACGGACATGCGGCTGAAAACCATTGCATCCGATAAGGCGGGATGTCTTTCAGGCTAACCGTATTTCCTTTTTCAGACGGCCTATCGGCGCGATGCCCTCTTTTATTTACCGGAAGCGGACAGAGAAAAAATCAAAGCCTGACGATACGCAACGGCAAAATCTTTCAAAAAATTATCGAACTGGCGAAGAAAGCATAAGGAGGCCTTATCGGCCTGTATAGCGTGTATGTGTATTCTCAGCCCCTCCGCCTATCGGTTGTCGTATTTCGATCCGACCGACTGAACAATAGAAAAAGCAGCCTGCATTTGGATGACTCCCGGTGCAGGCTGCTTTTTTATTTTCAGACGGCCTCTCGGCTACCAAAAGGTTTTAAAAGGCCGTCTGAAACGCTCAAATATCCACAATCTGATGTTCCATCCCTTTTACCGGCGGCAGCCACGGCGAGTTGGTCAGGCAGCGTTGCCACAGCGGATCGGGCAGGCGGTAGTGGTCGGCACGGTTGGGATCGAGAGCGGTTTGGATGTCGGCATCGCGGTTTTCGCGCACTAAGTCGGCCAAATCAGGGTTAATCATCACGGTTTTGCCCAGCGCGATAAACTCCGCCCAGCCGGTGTCAAATGCTTTGGCGATGTCGCTGCCGGTGTAGAGGTTGCCGACGCCGATTAAGGGCAGGCGGCCGGCGATGCGCTCGTGCAGCAGTTCCATGCGGGTGCGGTTGGTGTCTGCGCCGCGTCGGGCGTGTTTGTAGAAATCCCACAGCGAAACGTGCAGATATTGCAGCGGTTTTTGCATCAGTTCGTCTATCAGCACGAAGGTGTCAGCCATGGTGATGCCGGTTTCGCCGGACTCTTCGGGCGAGAAGCGGTAGCCGAGGATGAAGTCGGGTTTGGCGTGTGCTTTCACGACAGCGGCGACGGCATCGACCACGGCCAGCAGGAAGCGCAGGCGGTTGTGCAGGCTGCCGCCCCATTCGTCGGTACGGCGGTTGGTTTGGGCGGACACGAATTGTTGCAGCAGGTAAGCGTTTGCACCGTGGATTTCCACGCCGTCAAACCCGGCCTGCACCGCGAGGGCGGCGGCATTGGCATAGGCGGCGATGAGCTGATCGATTTCGGCGGCGGTCAATTCGCGCGCACCCGTAGCCTCATCGGCGGACGGGGCGACGATGTCGGCGGAAAATTCGGCTTTCAGGCCGCCGTGGTGGATTTGCAGGATGGCTTTCGCGCCTTGCGCTTGGGCGATTCGGGCAACTTCGCGCAGGCTGGGCAGGTCGTCTTCGCTTATGGCATACGGCTGGCCTTCAAAGGTTTTGCCGTTGGCCTGCACCAGCGTGGCGGCGGTGATAAACAGGCCGAAGCCTTTGAAGCGGTTTTGCAGAAACGTGCGCTCTTGGTCGGTGATGTGGCCGTTTTCATCCGAAGCGAAGTGCGTCATGGGGGCGACGGCGAGGCGGTTGGGGACGGTGGCGCCGTTGTTGAAAGTGTAGGGCTGGAAGACGGGGTTCATTTTGTTTCCTTTCTTATGGAACGTGTTGATGCTTTTTTGATGACGCGCGTGGAATCACGGTTTGCCGGCATTGGAAAAAATATTTGCTAAGGTTTTCCCAAATGAATTGATGTCGATATGTGAAGCAATATCAATGTCGATATGCTTTTCAATTTTCAGAGCTTCCTGAATATCCGCCCCGAAATCGAAGGATAAAATCCGATTGTTTAACGTATAGGCAACATTATTGCTTTCAATCGAAAAGTCTGTTCGTTCAACTCAAGATATATTTCATTATCTTCATCAGGATTAAACGTGAGGGTGAAATAACGAAAATTTCCCAAATCAAAATAAACATACGACAAGCCTTCATCGTCAGACTCATCAAACAATATCTTTTCCGGTTTCCACATGGTTGATTTCAATAAGATTAGCCGGGCCTCAAACCTGTATTCGGGCTTGCGGTATTTTTCAGACGGCCTCCAAAGGGTATGGAGGCCGTCTGAAAGCTATTGTGGCAGTTTCACCGCCAACGCGGCAGGCCATTGCGCTGCGGCATCGGTTTTCACAAAACCGTTGCCCGTCATGCCGCCTTTGAGCAGGCGGTCGTATTTTTGCGCCGTTTCGCGCGGCACTTGCAGTTTTACCTTAAACATCAGTTTGGCGCGTTCGTCGGTGGTTTCCACCGCTTTGGGCGTGAATTGCGCTTCTGTGGCGATGAATTTGATTTTCGCCGGGAAAACCGCATCGATGCCGTCGAGTTTGATACGCGCTTCGTCGTTCACTTTCAGACGGCTGATGCTGTCGGTAGGCAGGAAGATGTTCATGGAGACATCGGCCGGATCGAGCAGGCTGGCCACTTTCGAACCGGAGGCCACCACATTGCCGACTTCGGCGATGGTGTATTCCACCCGTCCGTCTATCGGCGCGCGGATGTTCATGTCGTCGTTGGCGGACGAAGCCGATTTGACGACCGCTTCCGCCTGCCCCACGCTTGCTCGCGCCTCGGCCGCTGCGGCACGGCTTTGCGCCACGGTGGCCTGCGCTTCCGCACGGGCGGCTTCGGCAGCCTTCACGGCGGCAGTCGCGCGTTCGTAATCGGCCCGGCGGCGGGTGGTTTCGGATTCCGATACCAGTTGCTCCGACAGCAGGTTGAGGGCATTGTCCCATTCCATTTTCGCCACGCGCTGCTGCTGCCGTGCGGCTTCGATGTTGGCTTCGGCGCGTGCGACGGTACGGCGCGTTTGCTCTTCCGCCGCTTTGGCCCGCTGCACGCTTTCACGCTGCCTGTCGGCGGCGGCGCGCGCTTCTTCCACGCGGCTGCTGCTGGTGTCGGACGAGAGTTCGGCCAGTATGTCGCCCGATTTCACATCCGCCCCTTCTTCCACATACACTTTTTTCACCCGTCCGGGATACAGGGTGGCCACGTCGATGCGGTTCAGCTCCAGCCTGCCGTTGGACTGCGCGACAAATGCGGGCAGGGCGGCGGCCTGTTGTTGTCTGTAATAGAAATAACCGCCCGCCGCAACGGAGGCAATCAACGCGGCGGCAAGGATTTTCTGTTTGGAAACGGCTTTTTTCGTCATGGTTTTCGCAATCATGTAATCATCTTATTAAACGGATGCCGGATAATGTTATACCCCCGCCGGGAGGGTTTGACAAGGATGTGCCGCAGGCGGGCGTAGATACGGCAAACGGTTGAGGCCGTCTGAAAACACATCGGGCAGGAAAATCGGGCGGTAATGTTTTCAGACGGCCTTTTGTTTGAAAATGGTCCGCCGGGTATGTTGCCGGGCTATAATCCGCTTCTTTTGACTCCCCCCGTTTGCCATGATTGCTTTCGACCGCCTTCCCGCCAAAAACGATCCCCGTTTGCCCGTGTTGCTGCTTCAGGCCACTTTCGTTACCTGCGGCATCACGTTTTGGGGTTTCAACCGGAGTCCGGCCCAGGTCGGGCTGATTCTGCTGATTTGCGTTACGTTGGACTGCCTGCTGCATTATTTGTTGCGGCGTAAAACCCTGCTTGTTCCGATTAGCGGCCTGATTACCGGCCTCGGCCTGTCGGTGCTGACCAATTTTTCCCACGGCCTGTGGCTGGCCGCCATACCGCCGTTTTTTGCCACCGCGTCCAAATACGTTTTCACGGTAAACGGACGCCATATCTACAACCCGGGCCTGTTCGGCGTGATTGCCGCACTGGTGTTGAGCGACGGCATGATTACGCCCGCGCCCGCCTATCAGTGGGGCGGGGCGGGTATCACGGCCTTTTTTATCGCCACCGCCGCGCTGATGCTGTTTGCCCTCAATATCCGCCGCAGCGTGTTGATCAGCTGCTTTTTGCTGTTTTACGCGCTGCAACTGTCGCTGCGCGCCTGGCTGCTCCGCCACCATATTCCGCCGCAAACGCTCTTTATGGGCGCGTTTTCCTCGCCGGCGTTTTACCTGTTCACCTTCTTTATGATTACCGACCCGCCCACTTCGGCCGAATCGCGGAAAGGGCAGGTGTTTATGGCGTTTTTCATCGTTTTCGTTGATTTGCTGCTGCATAAATTTCAAAGTTTCTCCACCCTTTTCTATTCCGCTTTCGCCTACATGACGCTGCGCGGTTTGTGGCTGCTCTGGCAAAACCGCAGCCAATACCGCAATCCGCTGCCTGCGCTGAAGCAGTTTGCCAAAGCCTTGCTGCTGACCGGCCTGATTGGCGGCACCGGTTGGGGCGCATACCGACTTACCCATGCCTACAGTGCGGACGAAGTAACTTTCCGCTTCAGCGAAATCCCTTCTTCGCAAAGCGGTATCGGCGGCACGAAAGGCGACATTTGGGAGCGTACCGACCCGCGTATGCAGCATGTGGCCAAATGGCTGTTGTCGGTGGGTGATGCCGCCGCCGTCGCCGATGCGGACAACGACGGCCTGCCCGACGTTTTCCTGACCCAGCCGCTCAAAAGCGAACAGGACCGCGCCCAGTTGTTCCTGAACAAAGGCAACTTCCGTTTCGAACGCTTCCCGCTGCCGCAACTGGACGACCACCGCAAACATCCCGAAACCCACGGCCTGATTGCCTCGGCCACCTGGTTCGACATGGACAACGACGGCGACCAAGACCTGCTGCTCGGCATGGGCTTCGGCAAAGGCCGCCTGCTGCGTAACGATTTGAAGGAAACCGGCACGCTCGGCTTTACCGAAGTCGGCAACGGCAACGCCGTGGACGACTATCAAATCAGCGTTGCCACCAATGTTTTGGATTACGACAACGACGGCCGCCTCGACATCATCATCGGCAACGTCATGCAGCGTTATCTGCCCGGCTACGACCGCACCGTTCCCTACAACATCTTCAAACTGCCGCAACCCGAATACCAGGGAGACAGGAGGATGTTTAACGTCATGCACCGCAGTTGGCACGACGCAAACAATGCCGACGAAAACCTGCTGCTACGCAACTTGGGCGGCGGCCGCTTCGCGCAAATCCCCAACAGCGAAAACGGCTTTAACGGCAAACGCTGGACAATGGCGGTCGCTACGGGCGACTTGAACGACGACGGCTTTGCCGACCTTTACATCGCCAACGATTTCGGCCCCGACGAACTGTACATCAACGAGCAGGGCAAACGCTTCCTGCCCGTTAAAGGCAGCTTTGCCGGTTCGGTCGGCCGCGACACCTATAAAGGCATGAACGCCACTTTCGGCGATTTGGACGACAACGGCCGCCCCGACATCCACGTTTCCAACGTGCATGAAAAATTACAGGCCGAAGGCAGCCTGCTGTGGATGAACTACAGCAAGAGCGGTCAAACCGATGCCGACATGTTCAAAGACGAAGCCGCCCGCCGCAACGCCCTCAACGAACGGCGGTTCGGCTGGGGTGCGGCTTTCGGCGACCTCGACCGCGACGGCCGCCTCGACATCGTGCAGGCCAACGGCATGGCCGACGATGCCTACGACAAAAAAGAGGCCGTCTGCCCCGATTATTGGTATTGGAACGCCCAAATCGCCCTGACCAACCCCGACGTGCACGGCTATGCCGACCGCTGGGCGGATGTGCGCGGCCGCTGCGTCTTCGGCTTTGAAGCCAACCGCGTTTATCTGAACAAAGACGGCTATTTCGTCGATGTTGCCGAACTGGCCGGCTGGAACAAAAAAGGTACGTCGCGCGGCATGATACTGGCCGACTTTGACAACGACGGCGACCTCGACAGCCTCGTTACCCATATGACCGCCGTACCCTCGCTTTACCGCAACGACAGCCGGCCCGCAGGCTGGGTAGGCGTGGAACTGGTCGGCAACGGCCAAACCTGCAACCGCGACGCGTTGGGCAGTAAAGTCGTCCTTGCCGCAGGGGACAGCCCGACCGGTGCCGCGCAACACCGCGAAGTTTATGCCAACAACGGCCTGGCCGCCCAAAGCGACCGCCGCATCCTCTTCGGCTTGGGCGGCAAAGGCAGTGGCGAAGTCAGCCTGTCGGTACGCTGGTGCGGACGCGGGGATGCCGAAACATTCAAATTGAAACCCGGTCAGTATCACCGTATCGAACAGAAATAAAGGGGAGGCCGTCTGAAACTTATTTTTCAGACGGCCTTTTTGTATGGTTTCATCCATATCACGACGGATTTTTGCCAGTCGGCGGCAGACGGCCGTAAGGCCGTCTGAAGGCTTCGTTAGAAAGCAGAGATTGAACGGTGTTTTCCCGTTTGGGTGTGGAGGGCGTGTGCCTGCCGTTGGCGGTATGCGGCATGAAGCAAGGCGGCCGCGACATGACAAAAGTTCGGTGAATCCGTTATTTCTGTTTGCTTTGCTCTAAAAGCTGTTTTCAGACGGCCTCAAAACCAAACCGGCATATGGGGATACCTTAATGCCGGTTTGGTTTGTGCGGATTGTCCTGCTTTATGTCGATTCAGGTTTGAACCGCCATGATTGATTAAAGGGGAGCGTCTTCCATTTGATTCATTTCCCGTCGGGTAAGGATTTCGAGTATGCCCCGGCCGATGCGGCGGGCGTAGTTGATGTCGTTCAGCAGCGAAGAAGTCTGCCAGCCGTTCAATTCGTGGTTGCGCAGTTTTACCATCACGCGTCCTCTGAAGGTTTCCAACGTTTCGGTATGTATCCGCAGTTTTTCCATCAGCCCGGCGCGTTCTTCGCCTGCAGCCAATGCGTCTATGCGGCGGAACAGGCGCAGGGTTTTGAAGACATGGCTGCGCAGGCGCAGATAGTCTTTACCGGCAGGAGAGGCCGCATCCGACAGATATTGCTTCATGTTTTTCTGCAGGTGCTGGCTTTCCTTCACGATTTCGACAATCTGCCAGGCGGCGGCATGATCGCCGGCCAGGCGTTCCTGAAGCCCTTCGACTGCGGTATCGAGCTTGCCGGTGAAATCAAGGATTGCGCTGAACAAGGGCTTGATTTGGCTTTCATACAGTTGCGGCACATCCAACTCGAGCGGTGGCTGCGGCGGGGGCAGCTCTTTGCCTTCGTCATCCCCTTCGGCATACAGCCGGTCGGTGGGGATAAACAGCGCATGACACATGACTTCGATGCCGATGCTGTCTAAGTGGCGGATTTCCTTGCCTACCGCCATCAGCGCGGTATCGGGCGAAAGCAGCATGTTGGATTGCAGGTAGCGCGGCTCCAACGCCGCTTTGTCTTGCAGGAGCAGGTTGGTATCGGTTTTATCGGGCAAACGCCGCCGCAGCCAATCGGCCAGTTTCGCCTGCAATTTCCAGAATACGGCCAATCCCATCAGGTTGAACAGCGTATGGAACAAAGCCAGCTGCAGCAGTTGCCCCATGTCCAGCCATTGGCCGAATTTTATCACCAGATGCGTCAGCGGCCACCAGATAATCAACGACAGCACGGCGGTTACCGTATTGAACACCACATGCGCCAGAGCCAGCCGCTGGCCGTTGCGGTCTCCGCCCAACATACCCACCAGCGCAGTGGTTGCGCTGCTACCGACGTTGGAGCCGACGGCGATGGCAAAACCCTGCATCAGGCTGATTTGCCCTCCGGCCAATGCCGCCAAGGTCAGCAGCAGCGTGGCGTGGGAGGATTGCAGCACCACGGTTAGCAAAAAGCCGACGACAAAAAAAATCAGCACTTCGGCCATGCCGCCGATTTGCGTACCGCTGAAATCAATATCCGCACCGAAGGCCTGAAAACCGGCCTTGATTTCGTCCACACCGAGGAAAATCAGCGCGATGCCGACCAAAACCCGGCCAAAAGCACGGCTGCGGTCGCTGAAAAAACTCATCAGGATGCCGAATACCAGCATAGGCAGGGCGGCGGGGCTGAGGCTCAGGCTTTGCCCGGCCAAAGCCAGCAGCCAAATCCCGCTGGTCGCGCCCAAATTGGTGCCGAGCAAAATGGAGATACCGCCGGCAAGCTGAATCATGCCGGTGCTTAAAAACGCAATCGTCAGCAGCGAAACCAGCGTGCTTGATTGCAGGATGAAGGTCGCCCCCATCCCGAATAATGCCCCCTTGGCCGGAGTGGCGGTCGATTTTCGCATCCAGCGTTCCAAACGCCCGCCTGCCGCCTCGCGCAAACCGTCCTCGATATTCTGCATCCCGAACAGGAATAGGGCCAAGCCGTAACACAGCCTCAGCCACGACGGGCTGTAGATGAAGCTGGCAACCAACGCCAGCAGCAACGCCGCCAGTAAAAAATATTTCCGAATCAGTTTAACCATATTTCCCTCAAACCATGGCCGATTCAATCGGCTTGAAATTAAGGCTTTTTAGGCCGCAGGCAGAAAGGCGCAGATGGTACGTCGAAGTGTGGCGATATTGTAATAAAAGTTAAGTTAATTTGCCGTAACTCAATATTTCCATGATTATTTTAACAAGAAGGCCGTCTGAAAAACCTTATGGACGAAGGTTTCGGACTTGGCGGCAAATAAATCCCCGTGTTAAGATTTTGCACAAGGCTGTTTGTTTCACGCAAAGCCTCTTTTTTATCAATTAAACCATAAGGAAATTAAAAATGAACCGTCGTCAATTTATCGGGGGCACCGCTGCCATTTCATTGGCTGCTGCCACAACATTGGCCAATGCGCACGGCAACCACGACCACGGCAGCCATTCACATGCCGCCAACAGTACCGACAATGCCTACGAAGCCGCCCGTAAGGCTGCAGGCCACTGCGTTTCAGCCGGACAAGTTTGCCTGGCACACTGCATCACGCTGCTGAGCAAAGGCGACACTTCCATGAAGGACTGCGCCGCAGCGGTCAACCAAATGCTCGCCCTTTGCGGTGCAATGCAAAATCTGGCGGCACAAAATTCCCGCCTGGCACCTTCTTTGGCCAAAGTCTGCATCGAAGCCTGCAAACAATGTGCGGCCGCGTGCCAAAAACATGCCGCACATCATGCCGAATGCAAAGCCTGCTACGAATCTTGCACCGACTGCATCAAAGAATGCGAGAAAATCGCCGCTTAATTTTTCCGATAAGAACAGGAGGCCGTCTGAAAGCCCGCACAACGAATACTGTTAAAGTCGCAATATAATGGTGTCCGATAGCATTGCTTGCCGTAGTCCGGCAGCAGAAGGCAGTATGATTTTCAGACGGCCTTTTTATCTTCCGGCAGTCTGAAGGCCGTACAAACCAAACCGCCCTGCAAAACAAGCAGGGCGGTTTTTATCAGCGGTTTGGCAGGAATGGGACATGGGTATAAGGCGGTAAGTTGCCAATGCGAGGGGCAGGTAGTGCAAACCGATTTATTTTATTTCTGCATTTTTAGGTCTCTGTCCGAGTCCCGCGCGGCAAAGTCATAGTGAAAGACAAGTTAATCCGCCATGCTGCTTAAAATAAACGGCAGTTCGGCTTTCAGACGGCCTGATTGTTGCGGATGATTTCTTTGGATAAATTTGAACAGGGTAGAAATGAAAAAAGACAAGTCGGATGCTTGTCTGATGATGGCGGAAACGGTGGGATTCGAACCCACGGAGGGTTTGCACCCTCAGCGGATTTCGAGTCCGCTGCATTCAGCCTCTCTGCCACGTTTCCAGCAGATAAACAATTTTAAGATTGGCGGAAGCGGTGAGATTCGAACTCACGGAGGGCTATCAACCCTCGACGGTTTTCAAGACCGTTGCATTAAACCGCTCTGCCACGCTTCCGTTTCTTGAAAGTGCGCATAATAGCGTAAAACGGAGCTTCTGCCAAGCATTCTTTTTCTTTTATGGGCGGCTGTCGCGCAAGAAAACCCATTCTTTCTCGTTTGAGGCGGCTTCGCTGTAGATATAGCCTTCATAATCAAACTGTTTCAGTTCTTCCGCGCGGGTGATGCGGTGTTCGGCCGCATAGCGGACCATCAGGCCGCGTGCGCGTTTGGCGTAAAAGCTGATGATTTTGTATTGGCCGTTTTTCTCGTCTTTGAAAACGGGGGTAATGATATCTGCGTCCAGTTTTTCGGGCCGGACGGCTTTGAAATATTCTTGTGAGGCCAGGTTGATCAGTGTACCGGCATTGTGCTCTTTCAGGGTGCGGTTGAGCAATTCGGTAATGGTTCCGCCCCAGTATTCGTATAGGTTTTTCCCGCGGCAGTTGGCAAACGGGGTACCCATTTCCAGGCGGTAGGGCTGCATGAGGTCGAGCGGGCGCAGCAGGCCGTAGAGGCCGGACAACAGTCGGACGTGCCGTTGCAGGTAGTCGATGCCGTCTGAATCCAGTGTTTCTGCGGATAAGCCTTCGTAAACGTCGCCGTTGAACATGTAAACCGCCTGTTTGGCGTTTTCAGGTGTAAACGGTGTGTGCCAGGCGGCATTCCGTTCGGCATTCAATAGGGCGATTTTGTCGGAAACGTGCATCAGTTCGGCCAGTTGGTGCGGGGCGAGCCGGCGCAGTTCGGCCATAAGTTGTTCCGCTTCGGACAACAGGTCGGGCAGGGTATGCCTGCCGATGGGGGCAGGGTCTTTTTCATTCAGGTTTTTTGCGGGCGATAGGACAAACAGCATGGCTTTGTTTCTTTTACTCGGTTGTTTTAGAGTGGGATTTCAGACGGCCTGAGTGCCTGGCATCAGGTTTTCGGCAGGGTAACGCCGGTTTGCCCCATGTATTTGCCGTTGCGGTCTTTATAGGAAGTTTCGCACACTTCGTCGCTCTCGAAGAAGAGGACTTGCGCCACGCCTTCGCCGGCGTAGATTTTGGCGGGCAGGGGGGTGGTGTTGGAAAATTCGAGGGTAACGTAGCCTTCCCATTCGGGTTCGAACGGGGTGACGTTGACGATGATGCCGCAGCGGGCGTAGGTGGATTTGCCCAGGCAGACGGTCAGGACGTTGCGCGGGATGCGGAAGTATTCGACCGTGCGCGCCAATGCGAAGGAATTGGGCGGGATGATGCAGCAGTCGTCTTCGACGGTGACGAAGTTTTTCGGGTCGAAGTTTTTGGGATCGACGATGGTGCTGTTGATGTTGGTGAAGATTTTGAATTCGTTGGCGCAGCGGATGTCGTAGCCGTAGCTGGATGTGCCGTAGGAGATGATGCGCTGTCCGTTGGCTTCTTTGATTTGGTTCGGCTCGAAGGGGTCGATCATGCCGAATTCTTCGCTCATGCGGCGTATCCATTTGTCGGATTTGATGCTCATGGGTTTGTCCTGAATTGGGGTGTTGGCGGGGAGGTTTTCAGACGGCCTCTAAGGGTGAGGCCGTCTGAAAACGGTTTATTTTTTTGTTTTGACCAGTTTGACATTTTTCATGATGCCTTTGTCGAAGGTAACGGTGAAAATCAGTTGGCCGTTTTCCGATACTTTGTGTTTGCCGTTTGCACGGTTGTTTTTAAAGTTGCCTTCCACGGTCATATTTTTGAAGTAGGCACTGTATACGCCGAAAGGTTCGAGGAAGATGTTGCCCTGCGAACCGACGGAGTATTTGCCTTGGCCGTCGAATTTTCCGTCTTTAAACGCACCGTCGTAGCGGTTGCCGTTGCGGCACGACCAAGTGCCTTTGCCTTCGGGAAGTCCGCTTTTGCCGACTTCGCCCTGATATTGGCACTCTTTGCCGTTATAAGGGGAAAGCGTTTCGGCGGAGACGGCGGCGGAAAATGTGCCTAAAAGGAGGAGTAGGGCGGAATATTTCATATGGGTTCCTTGTTGCGTATGTTTTCAGACGGCCTGATTGAGGATTCGAATGCCAGCAGGGTTTCGGCGATACGGAGCGGCAGGATGGCCAAAGCCCGTTCTCGCATGGCGGCCGGAATACCGTAACAGGCTTCGGCGATGCTGCCGGTAATGGCGGCGAGGGTATCGCTGTCGCCGCCGAGCGAAACCGCCAGTCGGACGGCATGTTCAAAACCGCTACTTTCAAGAAAGGCGGTTACGGCCTGCGGCACAGTTTCCTGACAGCTTTCGTTAAAGCGGTAGTGCGGACGGATTTGGTCGCAGCTTTGATTGAGACTGTAACCGAACTGCCGCGTAATGTTTTCCTGAATTTGTGCTTTGCTGATGCCGTTTCTCGCCCAAAATATGGCGGCGGCCACCGCTTGCGCGCCTTTGATGCCTTCGGGGTGGTTGTGGGTCACGGCAGCCGATTGTTCGGCGAAATACAGGGTTTCTTCCAACGTGCCGAATGCCCAGCCGACGGCGGATACGCGCATAGCCGATCCGTTGCCCCAGCTGTTGTAGGGTTGCGGGGAGTTCGATTGCAGCCATTGAAGGAAACGGCCGCCGTACGCGCCTTTGGGAGAGGGATATGCTGCATACCAATCGCGCAGGATTGAAGCCAAATCATCCCCGCATCCTTGCAGAACCCAATCGGCAACGGCAGTGGTACAGACAGTGTCGTCGGTAAAATCGCTGTCCGGGTGGAAGAGTTCGAAATCGGTATCGCGGTGGTTGTCGAATTCGAACTGGGAACCCGCAATGTCGCCGATTGCCGCGCCAAGCATGATAATGTCCTTTAATATCCGGGCCGTATTTTCAGACGGCCTTAAGTGCTGAAATAGTGGAAGGTAAATTTTGGAAAGCCATCCGGTTCGTATATTCCCTTGATCAGGCCGATCCATTCTTGTCCGTCATACAGGCAGGCTTCTATTCCCACCATAGAATCCGTATGGTTTGAGGCGAAAACCTGCAATTTTGTCGCGCCACCTTCTTCTTTATCCATTTCTTCCATCGGAAAGAGACGCAGATTGCTTTTGTCTTCTATAAAATCCAACATTTCGTATATTTCTTCCAAAAATTGTCCCGAAATATCGTATTTGCCGTTCAGGGTTTGGATGTCTTCCGTCCGATAGGCATTTAAAAAATCAGCAAGAATAAGATAGATTTCCCTTTTTAAATCATTATCAAGGTGCATATATCGCGGCCGTCTGAAAACTAATCCTGCCAACCGCCTAGATGCACGACCAATTCGTCCACCATGGTAGACAGGGCTTCGGCCATTAGGATTTGCGAGGCAAATGCCAGGCTGGCGGCATCGTCGCCATGGCTTTCCGCTTCCTCTTGCAGAACGTCCAGATACTGGATGCGTTTCAGGGTGAAATCCTGCGTCAGCACGAAGGCCAGCTGTTCGCGCCACACCAGTCCGAGCTGGGTAACGGTTTTGCCGTTTTTCACATGCTGAACCACCTCGTCAGCCGTCAAATCCTGTTTCGATATTTTGACCGTCGGTGCGACATCGCCGCTACCTTTCAGTTCGCAATCGCTGTCCAGCTCAAAGCCACCGTCGCAAGCACCGTTAAGCAGCCATGAAGTCATCAGCGAAGCCGGAGATTGTTTGGTGTTCGGCAACGACGCTTCCAAACCGCCCAAAGCCTCGCGCAGCCTGGTCAGCGTGTTTTCCGCTTTGGTTGATGAAGCATTATTAACCAGCAGGTAGCCGTGTTTGGTGTCGAAAATCGCCAAACTGCGGCTGCTGCGTGTAAAGGCACGGGGAAGCAGATCGTCAGTAATCTGTTCTTTTAATTCTTGTTTCTCTTTGCGGCCGACATTTCGTGCCTCATTATTCTGAATTTCCGCCACCTTATCGTCCAAGATGTCGCGGATGACGCCGGCAGGCAGCACTTTTTCTTCTTTTTTCAGAGCCACCAGCCAAGTATGCTCGGCGGGAAAAACCGGTTCGGGAGAAAAGGAAACCGGTGCGGCAAAGCCTTCGCTGAACCAATCCAAACCGCTGACCGGCACAAATCCGGCTTCGGTCAGTTTGGCAGACAATGTTTCCAAATCAGGCAGTTTGTCTTTATTAAGCGGATAAAGACTGATTTGCTTAAACCACATTTTTCATCCCTTTGCTTATCAAAGCGGCGCATTATACAGGATGCACAGGCCGTCTGAATATCGGCAGCCCGCGCAAAGCTTGACTTACCATTCAGTTTTCCGTATAGTGCCGCGCTTCGGTTACGCGCCCATCGTCTAGAGGCCTAGGACACTGCCCTTTCACGGCGGCAACCGGGGTTCGAATCCCCGTGGGCGTGCCAACCTTTCGTACTATGAACCCCAGTGGAATCATGAATAACCCGTTCTGGGTGGTAGTGAATAACTACATCGGTAGGATTGACATCGATTTTTTGGATAAAGCTCTGCAATAGAATGCGGAGCTTTTTTGCATTTCTTGTGTTTAAAATGATATTTTTTAGTGTGGTTAGGGCGCTATCAATATCAATTTCAGGAATTTTTTCAACACTTGGTGCAGAATCTAGCTTATCAAGTTCGACGAGCAGGGTTTGTTCCCGTTCATCATAGCCGGCCAGCCGCTCAAGCAGGGAGCGACTGTCTGAACCGGCCAGCCCGGATTCGACCAATTCAAATAGGGTATTGCGACGACGGCGCAGTTCGGTCAGTTCGCTTTGCAGCAGTTTACGCTGCTGGGCATCCCCGGCACGTTTTTCAGCATACTTTTGATAAGCCTTGCTGATGAAATCACTGACTACATCTTGAGTAAGCAATTTGTCGATAACGATATTGAGCAGGTAGTCATCTATCTTTTCGGCAGGGATACGCCGCATGATACAGTCGCAGCCTTTGCGGGCTCCGCTGCAATTGTAGTAATTGTAGCGGCGCTTAGTTTTGCTGGTCGCGGTCTCAATAACCATCGCCTTGCCACATCGACCGCATCGCAATAATCCAGTAAACAGGAAACTGCTAGAAGGGCTGCCTGCCGCTGTATGACGAGGCTGGAAACGCCGCTGGGCGTTTTCAAATTCCTCTTCAGAGAGCAGCGGCTCGTGGGTTTGGCGTATTACCCAGTCTTCTGGCGGATTGGTTTTACGGTTACTGGTTTTGTTATACACAGTTTGTCCGAGATAGACGCGGTTCTTCAGCATATGTGACAGACTGGCTGCCTGCCATTCCGCCCCGCGCCGGGTATAGCCGCGGCTGGCAAAGCTACGGGCAATTGCCAATGCGCTTTCTCCGGCTGCAAAGCGGCGGAAGGCTTCCTGTACTAGAGTTTTTTCGGCATCGTTTGGTACCAGTTTTCGGCGTTTATTTTGAGTCATGATTTGATAGCCGAACGGTGCACGGCCGCCATTGAACCAGCCTTCTTCCGCGTTTTTCAGCATGGCGCGGCGGGTGTCTCGGCTGATTTGGCGCGATACCTGCTCATCCATAATCTCCATAATCGAATCGGTGAACCAGCCTTCGTCGGTATCGCTATCGATATTCATTGAGGCATACACCAGGCGGGTACCGCTTTCACGCAGCAGCAGTTTGTAGCTGGCGGCATCCAGCTTATTGCGGGCAAATCGCGAAGTAGACCACACAATGAAATAGTCCACATCGTTTACCGCACAGTAATGGATGGCGCGCTGGAATGCCTGGCGCTTCATGGCTGAAGTACCAGTGACGCCTTCATCGCGGAATATCTGCAACACGCTGGCGCCAAGCTCTTTGGCTTTCTTTTTGCATTGGTCGGTTTGGGCATCGATGGAAATGCCCTCATCGGCTTGGCGGGCAGTGCTGACCCGCACGTAGATAATTGCTCGTTTCATACTTCCCTTTCCTGTTCCGGGCAAATTTTACTGCCTATCCTGTGCCAAAAATACCCCTGTTTTATTCTTGTCTTTGGTCGTTTAATGACCGTATGACCGACCATTCTTCCCAATCCCTCGACACCGTTGTTTTCCGCTGCGCCGCCTGCAAGCACACTTTTGAGTGTGCCCCGCAGACGGTGCGGGATGCGCCTGAATACGAGTGGCACCCGTTTGCCTATCAGGCAGCCTGCCCGAAATGCGGGGAGACCTGCGCCCAGGCGGCCTGGCACCGCAACCTAATGAAGGGTTGGGCGAATGCCACCGGTCCGAAGACGGCGGAAGGCAAGGCGGCGGTGCGTAAGAATCTGGAAGGCCACCCGACGCCGGAGGAAACGCGAAGGACCCGCTTCAATGCGCTCAAGCACGGCATGAATGCCCGCACCGCCACCTATTTCCCGGCTAAGCCGGACGGCTACCCGGCCTGCCGCACCTGTACGGTGGATCGCGAATACTGCCGCAGCCAGCCGGCCTGCGTAAAGCAGACGCAGCTGTTTATGCTGCACCACGCCGCGTTCGAGCAGCGCGACCCACGGTATTTGACCGAGATTTATGCCGATATGCAGGCGGCCATTACCGCTATCGTCCAGCAGATACTGCAGACGATTGTGGCGGACGGCGTGGTTTTGCGCGCGCCGGCATGGAAGGTGGATCAGGAAGGCAATGTAGTGATCGGTGAATACCTCGACCGGGCCAGCGGCGAGATGAAGGTGATTTACGAAGTCCACTCCCATCCGCTGATTCGCAGCCTGCAGGATTTCCTGAGCAAAAACAGTCTGTCGTTGGCCGATATGGGTATGACACCGAAAGTCATCGAGCAGGAGGAGCAGGCGCTGGGCCACCTGAAACAGGATGCCACCACCCAGCAGTCGCTTTTGGAATACTCCGAGCGCAGTGCCAAAGCGTTGGAAAATTTATCGGTACTGGCACAACGCGCTAACGAACGCAAACAGCAAGATCCGGTATTGATTGAATACCGGCAGCAGAATGGGGATAAATGATGCTGCCAGCTGACTACTGTGCCGATTGCGGCGCCAAATTGGACGGGCACGAGCAGTTGCAATATTTGGACGTGTGCCGCGACTGCTATGAGGAATGGGCGGCTTATTTGGCGCAGTTGGCTCCACAGATGGAGGCTGTATGACGACCGCCGCCCAACGCATCCAAATACAGCATAGTGCCGAGCAGGAAATCATGCGCTATGCCCGACCCGACCCGGTTACCGGCATCAAACCGCATGCCTTGTGGCACAAGCATGTGCACAACGTCGATCTCGACCCGATGCAGGTGTTGAAGATGCAGGAGATGGACGACCACCGCAATACGGTGGATTTTTCCTGCCGCCGAACCGGTAAAACTGCAGTGAAAGAAATGTACTGCCTGGAATATTTGGCTACTACCCCTTTCCAAGAAGAAGGGATTGTGGCGCCACGCTTACAGCAGAGCCAAACCAACCTGATGTATCACATCGATGCCATCCGACGCAGCCCGATTTTGAGCGGCTGGATCGGCTATAAATCCGGACGGCGCCAGATTGCCGATACGCGTTACCAGTTCCACAACGGCAGCAAGGCCGTCTGCTACGGCATCATGAGCCAAATTGACGGTGACGGCCTGAGTATCGGTTCGCTGGAAGAAATCGACGACATGCCGGCCGACCGGCTGTTTTCCCGCTTCCTACCGATGCTGGGTTCGGCTCGACGCCTTGGGGTGGACAGTTCGGTGAGTTTCGACCCGCAGATCCGTATCACCGGCGTGTATAAAGGGGCGGACGTGCTGACCCAGTTGATTGATACCGGCGGCTACCATGTATTGCCGCCGGTAGACGTGTATCTCGGTATCGAACTGGGGATTCTGAATCAGGCGTTTGTGGATGAGATGAAGGAATAGTTACCGGATTCAGAGTGGATACGGCAGTTCTTGTGCATCAACGCTTCGGCGCAGAACCATATTTGGGAAAAATACATCCGCCGGGCGATGGCGGTGGGCTTGTCGGCTGGTTTGCAGGCAGCCTGCCCTCTGCCCGGCGGCCGCTACCGCAAAAAAGGTTTGCTCAGTTTCGGTTATGACCATTCCGGCCACGGCGAGAGCGCACATGCTTCCAAGTCTGCCTTGGTGGTGTGCGAGCAGGTGGGGAATTTCGCCACCTTCCCGTTTGTGAAAACGTGGCCGGTGGGTACCGATGATGCGGTGGTGCAGCGTGACCTGTTCGGCTTTTGGGAATATTTCCGCCCGGATTACGCGATGGGCGACGCCTATGACTTGGGTATGCTGACCAACCTGAACGATATGCTGTTTGCTCGCGGTCTAACCGATATCGACCGACGCAGTATCGGTGATGGGCAATCGACTGCTTCGACATGGATGCACTGGCCATTTGCCCCGATCCGTTTCGAGGGGATGACCAAACACAATATGGCCAGCTTACTGCGCACCGCCTTTCATAACGGGCAGGCCGCCATCCCGTATGTGGACGATGGTAGTGACGCACTACGGACAAAAAATGCGGCAAATACCAGTTGGGGGCCGAGCCGATTGGATGAAATCGGTGCCGACAGCAGCGATTTTGCACTGTTTATCAGACAACTGGGTAATGTGAAATCGGCGCCGGCGAAAAACGCTGCCTACAACACCTACAAGATGGCGAACCCGAAAATCGGTGACGACTTGTTTGATGCGGCCTGTGCGGCGGTATATGCAATGGTTACCGCCGGTATTGAGAATTACCAGCCGGGCGTGGTGCTGACGCGGCGCATCAGCCAAGAGCAACTACTGGGGCAATTATGAAACTGAACCGACCACCACCACGCCCTCTTTCCGAGCAGGAAAAAATCGAAGTGGCCCGTAAGCGGGCGGAATGGATTGCCGCCTTCGGAGAGGACGACGACATGATTCGCCGGTTATATGAGGCGGGACTGATCGAAGGTTGGCGGTCAATCGTTAAAGTGGAGCGAATCGAAAATGGGGATCATCAATAGGCTGCTGCGCCGTTTCGGGCGTAGCCAACCGGTCTTTGCCGATTTCTATGTATAGCTGCCCGTTTTCACGCGGCAGGCTGAGGGTGGTGATGTGGTTCGCTCCGGCCAAAATCATTTGAAGGCCCGGCTGAATGGCGATTTCTTTCATGGCATTCCTTTGATTCTTCGTTACGGGGTGCCGGCACTTCGGCGAGAAACTCCTCACCGAATAAGTCGGCCAGCAGCTCGGCGGAAACGGAAAGCTGCCCGCCTTGAGCGTTATCGCAAACAAGCCGAATGCCATGCTTTTGCAGGAAGTCAGGCGCTTCTTCTTTCATCCACGATCACCACCATGTTTTTAAATCGCCGCCGCAGTGCCACGATGGCGGCCACCCATTGCCTGCATTCCAAATCGTAGGCGCTGTATTCCTCTTCGCTTACTTGCCCGTCTGCCAGCGCCTCGGCCATTACCGTATGCGCGCGGCCGCCTTGAACATAAACCTGATTCACCATATCCAGCAGCGCGTCGTCGCCCATCTGCTCCATTTGCGGCAGCGGGAATACTGCGTAATCGAACAGCCCTGCCAGCCCCTGCAGCGCGGCGGTATCGCCGGTAATGCCGAGGATGGCGATGAAGTCCTGCAGGGTCAGTTTGTGGTGGCTGCAGCCCTCGTCGTTGTTGAGCTTGTTGTAGAGCGTGCCGGGAGCCAGCCCCATCTTGGCGGCCAGCTTCGGCACGCCGTAGTGGTAGGCGCTCTGTCGGATTAACTCGAAAACATCGTTTTTAAACATGTGTGAAACCTTGTGTGTTTGTCATTTGTGGCGGATGGCGTGACGGCGGATACTGCAGTTGATGGCTTACTCTGCCTGATTGCCGGGATACAAAATATCCATCGGCGAAAGCCCAAGCAGCTCAGCCAGTTTCTGTGCAATTTCCGGGGTTGCCCGCTGCCGGCCGATTTCGATGTGGCTGATATTGGTTTGAGTACACCCAACCTGTTCCGCCACATAAGCCTGTGTGAACCCCTTTGCTTTCCTTGCCTTGAGTAATTTGCTTTCCATGTTTTTGTTTAACCCTTGGTGTTTGCTGTGTGTGAATAATAGTATCACTATTAAAATAAGTCAAATAGCGATACTAAGTTTCTGTGTAATAGTTCAGCTATTAAAATTAAGCCTATGATTGGAAATAGAATAAAGTTGGCAAGAAAACAGCGCGGCCGTTCTCAAAAATGGCTGGCTGATGAGGTAGGCGTCCACCAAACCGGTGTTGCCCAATGGGAAACCGGGCGGACAGATCCCGCCACGGAAAACTTGTCGCGCATTGCCCAAGCGCTGGATGTGAACTTCGAATGGCTGGCTACCGGCAAAGGTGAAATGACCGGCATCGTGTATGAGCCGGCCAGTGTCGTATTGACTGAAGCCCTACCTGAATACAACAGCTATACTGAAGAGCAGCGTGAGTTCTTGCGCCTGTTTGATGCCTTGCCTAAAGGAAAGCGTGAAACTTTGCTTACCTTTATGCGCGATTGGATAAACTTGAAATAACAAAATTACACCTTCCCACCATCGGTAATTTTCAGGCAGCCTGAAATATAAAAACCGCCGATTGAATCGGCGGTTTTTTGGTTTGGCTCGCTATTCGGCAGCCTGTTGATTCACGCGGCCATACGCCTGCCACTCGGCTGAATCGTTCCTTAATTCGTCGGCGTCTTTAGCCACCGCTGCATATCTTTCCGTGCATTCTCCGAATAGCTGCCAGCCGGCGGCAGCTGCTTCGCTATTAGGTGTGCCGGCGGCTGTAGCGGTTTGGGACAGGGCGCGGCAATGTGCGTCGGCGGTTTGGCGCACGCGGCCAAGCTCAGTATACAGACCGGCAATAGTAGTTTTCGCATGTTCTCGTTCCTTTTCGATTTCACTTTGTGCGGCAGCCAGCTGTGCCTGTTGCCGCCTCTCTTTGGCTAATATGGCCTCTGCCTGCTCTCGTGCCGCTTTTTCCTGCTCGGCTTTGAGCTTGGCTGTCGCCGCCTGGAAACCGGCGTTGTAGCGTTGCTCGCCGTAGTAGTATTCCCCACCGATCACAGCGGCCAGCAGCAGGGCGGGCAGCCAATATTTCCAATATTTGATTAAGAATCCCATTGCTTTTTCCTTTATGGGTGCAAGCCCAGCGGGTAATGCGTTTTGCCGTCCTTACTACCGCGCTTGGTGGCAGTGCGGATTTCATTGCGCTCTGTTGAGTGATGGCGGCAGCCGAAGTGTATCCAGCCAGATTCGCCGCGTTCCGGGAATTCAAAAATCAATTGGTCAAATGTGATTTCCCCGGCATCGCGCATTTCAATGATGTCTTTAGCCAGCTGCAGATTACTGATGCCGGCCGCATCAATATCCGCCGCCGAGCCGAAACGGTGTGCCGAAGTTTTCGAGCCGCCCACCGCGCGGTTCACCGCTTCGCTCCTAAAACAGGATAAAACATGGATGCTCACTTCGCGCCCGTATTTCTTGCTCAGCCAGGCGCGGATTTTTTCCAAGCGTTCCGCCGTTTTGCGGATGTTGGCCAACTCCTGCTCGTTCGGTTTGTTCTCCAGCCCGAGCCGCCTGCCGGTGGCGCTGTTGGTCAGTTCGCGGTAGGTAAAGTGCGGAGTAATTTTGGTTTCAGGGGTTATTTTTTCTTGCGTCATATTTGCCTCTCTTTCAGGTAGCCTGAAAACATTCCAATATGGTGTTTTTACACCTGGTTAAATCTCAATCTACTGTTTATCAAGTTTATTTATGGCTTTCAGACTGCAGTATTTCCGGCAGCCTGAAAGCGTGCTCACTCTTCATTTTCCGACGGCTCGTCCGGGATGATTACCGGCTGGGTTTCAGGCTGCCTGAGGTAGCCGAAACGGCCCAATACTCCCTCTAAAATACCGTTGGCCAATTTCGGCGAGAGCGCCTGAATCGCATCCATCAGGTAGCCACCGAAGCTGCCGGCAATCAGGCCGACAAACATCGCTACCTTCGGTGCGTTGCTCGGCACGAAATATTCCGCCATGCTCGCCGCCATCACCATCCCTACTACTACGTCCAATGCCTTTTCGGCTGTTGGTTTTCTTGCTTTAAACGCCGCCCGCAAAGAACTTACCAGCCCGCCGTACACGGCCAGCGCCGTGACGCTGGTAAAAATAGACCAGTTCATTAAACACCCTGCGCTTTCTCCATTTGGTGCTTGCTGTTTTCGATTAACAAAATCCCTGCCCACCAACTGATGAGCGCGAGAACCGGATAAATCACCATCGCCGTATTGGCCGGGGGGTAGCCGCCCCAGAAACTGGCAGTTACCAACACCCACAGCATGGATGCCGCCAGCAGCAGCCAGCCGCTGATCACATTGCTGCGCGGGGTTTCAGACGGCAAGAATGCCGCCAGCAGGATGCCGACCAGTGCGAACAACCCGCATACCAAACTCAGCGGCAGGTTGGCGAAGCGCGAATAGCTGGGCAGCGCCAACACCCCGTCGGCAAACGCCATCACCCAAGCCCAGCCCAGCAGCATCAGCGCATTCAGCCCTTCCAACGCTCGTGTTCCGGTACCAAACATCCATTGCCGCCACGGCTCGGGCAGAAACAGCAGATTTAATGCCACTGAGATAATTTTCATCGGCCAGCGCAGGCTGTGCCGTAATCGTCCGTACAAGATTTTTCGCGGGATACTCATCGTTGCCTCCTCAAAATCGCCGCCAAATCATTCGGCGAAAAGCGCCAACTGTCCGGCAAGCCCAACACCTCCGCGCACCATTCCGAGCAAAACCACCGCTGCGGATTCTCGCGGAACTTAAACACCACCCCGAATGCCCCCGTTAAGTCGTAGGGTTTGGCTCGGGTAATACTTATCCACCGGCAGGCGTTTGAGCAGCAGGTCGTCGTTGCCGTAGGCCACAAGCCCCAAAACATGATGATGGTCGCCTACCGTCCACGGGTATTGCTGGCCGATTTGTCCGCTGCTGCCCACATTGCGCACAAAGTAATCATCTACCGGCTTGACGTTGGCAATGCTGCCGTACTGCGCTACCAGTTTGCGGTAGAGCTCGGGATAGGCGGACTGCGTTACCTTGGTAGCAATCTCGTCGTACTTAATCCAGCCGTCTGGGATGTCCGCAACCGGGAAATAGGCGGTCATACCTACATCGGAGCGTGTGAGGTTGGGTAGCTTGTTGCTGCCCAATACGCGGTGCAGGTCGGGATAGGTGGCCTGGGCAAAGGTGCTGCCATCGGCTTTCAGGTAGCCTTCCGGGCTGCTGATGGCACGCGGAAAGCCCACTACCGCACCTACAGGTAGTCCTTTGCCGCTGGCCTGCTCGTCGATGATTTTGCGCAGCGCGGTCAGCATTTGGTTGTACTTGCTCGGGTCTACTGTCAGTCCCGCCGCTTCGATTACGGCGCAAATCTCTTCCTGTGTGTGGTCAAACCACTCCGCACCAGGGATGGTTGGCAGCAGGCCGCCTGCAGGGTTGCCGCTTTGGAATCCGTGTTTGCCCGCGCCGAATTTGTCGCGCTGGGCGCGCTTTTCTAGGTCTGCCCGTTTCATGGTCTCATCCTATGTATTTGAAAATCAGTTGGGTATGCGCCTGTTTCTCTCGGTTCAGCACGCACTCGATATGGGTATTGCCCCAAGTGGCCAGCGGCTCTTCACAATGGCTCTGACAGGTGGCTTCGATATATTGCTTGTCAGCCTTGAGCGATACCGACCAAGTAAACAGCCAGTCGGTGTGGTCGAATACCGCAAATTCACAGTCACTCTCGCAGGTGTGCAGGGTGAACCGTTCTATTTGGGCTTCACTTTGTCCCAATCTCTCTAGAATCGCTAAATAGCGGGTACGTCTTGCACCGCCGGTATCCACCAACTTGTTGTAAACCGCCTGCCGCCGTTCGGCGACGGATTGGATGCCTACCGTGCAGCGGTCGGGCAGATTCAGGCTGTGTTCGTATTCCACTAACAGCAGCGTAGCCAACCTGGGATCTTCGACAAATATCGGTTACGCTTTGTTTGA
>NZ_KV790807.1:0-606 GCF_001807735.1 Neisseria sp. HMSC31F04
TCGCGCTCTTCGCGGGTGGAAATGTAGATGTTCTTGGATTCGGATTTCGAGTGCAACACTAGGGTACCAGTGGTTTGAACAGATTCAAGAATAAAACACTTGGCGTTTCGTAGCCAAGTGTTTTTCTCGGCCGGCGGTTCAATTCATCTTGAACCCTGCGTATCTCCCGATCACTGATGTTTCGGAAATCGGTTTGTTTGGGGAAATATTGGCGGATGAGTCCGTTGGTGTTCTCATTCAGCCCTTTCTCCCAAGAATGGTAGGGGCGGCAAAAATAGGTTTTCGCTACTAATGCTTTGGCTATTTTGGTGTGTTGGTAGAACTCTTTGCCGTTATCCATGGTGATGGTGTGCACCCTGCCTTTATGTGCCTTTAATGCCCTAACGGCTGCCCGGGCAGTGTCTTCGGCTTTGAGGCTGTCCAATTTGCAGATGATCGTGTAGCGGGTAACGCGTTCGACCAAGGTCAGTAATGCGCTTTTCTGATCTTTGCCGATGATGGTGTCGGCCTCCCAATCGCCGATGCGGGTTTTCCGGTCGACAATGGCGGGTCGGTTTTCTATGCCGACGCGGTCGGGCACTTTGCCCCTGGTCCATGTGCTGCCGT
>NZ_KV790807.1:626-1149 GCF_001807735.1 Neisseria sp. HMSC31F04
ATTTTGGTGTGTTGGTAGAACTCTTTGCCGTTGTCCATGGTGATGGTGTGCACTCTGGCTTTATGTGCCTTTAATACCCTAATGGCCGCTAGGGCAGTGTCTTTGGCTTTGAGGCTGTCCAATTTGCAGATGATGGTGTAGCGGGTAACGCGTTCGACCAAGGTCAGTAATGCGCTTTTCTGATCTATGCCGACGCGGTTGGGCACTTTGCCCCTGGTCCATGTGCTGCCGTAGCGTTTGCGGTAGGGTTTGCTGCATATTCTGAGGTGTTGCCACAAGGTGCCGCCGTTGCTTTTGTCTTGGCGGAGGTAGCGGTAAATGGTGCTGTGATGGAGTGTTATCCCGTGGTGTTTATGCAAGTAGGCGTACACTTGTTCGGGACTGAGTTTGCGGCGGATAAGGGTGCCGATGTGTTGAATCAGCTGCGAATCGAGCTTATAGGGTTTTCGCTTACGCTGTTTGATAGTCCGGCTTTGCCGTTGGGCTTTTTCTGCTTTTGTGGCGGTTAAGCTGTTTGGCGATT
>NZ_KV790807.1:1169-9814 GCF_001807735.1 Neisseria sp. HMSC31F04
TCTGTTATGGAAAGTTGCACTTCAAATGCGAATCCGCTGTCGTCTGAAAACAGGTTTTCAGACGACCTTTTGAAATTTATTTTTTTATTAATTATTCTGTAGTTTTCGCCTTTATTATAATTGTATATCAATATGATATAAATTACTTTTGGAAGCGATTTATATAAAAGGAGCGAAAATGGCTAATTTACATTCTTATTTGAAAAAAGTTTTAAAAGAATATGGATCTGAAAAAAATAAGTCATTTGGAGGTAATAAGTTTGCGAAGGACATTAAAACAGATGCAGAAGATGTAATTCCCAATAATTTGTTTCCTAGAGATGAATACATGATTAATGTTTCTTGTGGTCGAGGCAGATGGGCGGATGTTCCATGGGTAGCAGTATTTTACAAAGATTTAAGTACATCAGCACAGGAAGGATATTACATTGTTTATCTTTTTAGAGCTGATGGTACAGGTGTTTATTTATCTCTAAATCAAGGCTACACATGTTTCCAAGAAAAATTTAAATCGAAAGCTAAGGAAAAGATAGAAAAGGTTAGTAAATATTGGCGTGCTAATTTAAATTTTTTATCTAACAAAAACAATCCTGGTTTTACAACAGATTCTATTGATTTAAAATCTGGAAATAGCTTGCCGAAGGGATACGAGTTAGGAAATATTTGCAGTAAATTCTATAGTACAGACGAATTTTCAAGTATTCGTGATGAGGAGCTACTGAAGGATTTAGAATATCTAAAAATGATGTTTACCGAATTAAGAGGATTAATGTCTCCGAATAACTTTAAAGATTTTAATAATAAAATTTTAGACAGTGTACTTATAGAGGACCTTGAGGTTAGAATTATAAAAAAAATCTTAGTATAAGTAAACTAGGTGAACAGGTTTCTATTCCAACAGGCTTATCTTTTAGTGAAACGAAATCTAATCCTAAAATAGTGAAAAAAGATTATATTAAGGAGTTGAAACGAAATACTGAGCAGGGTATGGAAGCTGAAAGATTAGTTTTGAATCTTGAAATTGAGCGTGCTAAGAGGGATTCTAAATTACAACAGAATGTTGATGACATTCAGCACGTGGCTTTGAATGAAGGCGATGGTTTGGGATATGATATTAAATCTATTTATTTTGATGAAGTTACAAATAAGGTTAAGCCATTGTATATTGAAGTCAAGTCAACAATAGGTGGGATAAATTCACCTTTTTACTTATCTGCTAATGAAAAAAGAGTAGCTGAAGAAAAAGGAAAAGAATACTCTATTTATAGATTATTTAGAAATGATAATGGAGATTGGGATTATTATATTATTAATGATCCACATGAAGCTCTAGAATATGAACCAATACAATATAGAGTAGTACCTAAATCTAATAGGAGAGAGTAAAGTCTCGAAAAATATTGTAGTTACAATAGTCGAATTAAAATAATGGAGTGAGTCATTACCCAACATTTTGTTTATGGGGCTGACGTTTAGTCGAAATGCAGCGATTTTTTAAAGTCAATTCGTGATAAACATCGTCGCTCCCATTTTCAGACGACCTTTCGCCATCTAGCCATAAATGCTTTCCCTGACTGAAACCAAAGCCGCCAACGCTGAAGCGGCATTTACCGTTTCGGGCAGGTTGGAAGCGTCGAACGCTGTTTCCACTTCTGCCATCAGCCGTTCTGCTTTTTCCAGCAGTGCTTCGTAGGAGGATTCGCCGCGTTTGATGGCGAGCAGTTCGTCGCGGTTGGGGCGGCGCGGGCGGATTTCGCCGTAGCGGGCGATGTCGCGGGCGGTTTCGAGCAGGCGGAAGGTGTGCATCATGTTTTTGGCGTCGTAGCCTTGTCCGTGTGCCTGCGTGCCTTGGTAGCGCGTTTCGTTACGTTCCACCAGCCATTGCTGATAGGACGCGTATTCGCGGCAGTAGCTGCTGTATCCGTCCTGGTTGAAGGAGAGGTAGGCGAGCGGGGTTTCGCCTTCGGGAACGGAGCTGAGGGAGAGGTTGGTGGCTTCGGGTTTGGGCGCGACGCCGTGGTAGCCGCGCGTGCCGTCGGGGTCGTAAAACAGGGCGTAGAGTTCGCGGGCGTGGGCGATTTTGACCAAGCCGACGCGCCGTTGTTCCATTCCGTGTTGCGAAAGCCAGTGTCGCAGCGGCACGGTTTGCGCGCCTTCTACGATGTGGCAGAAATCGAGCACGCTTTTCTTTTCAGACGACATCGGGTTGCTGATTTTCTTGTTCAGCCCGCGTGCTTTTTTGATTTGCCCGTAGGCGTATCCGGCGAAACTCTGGCGGCAGGCTTTGGACACAAACCATTCGGTTTTGAACGCATCCATCAGTGGCGAGCGGTAGCGCACGCAGTCGGGCGGCGAGGCGAGCAGCTCCAGCGTGTTTGGGTTGCTTTGCAGCAAAAGCTCGATAAACCGCCCCAGTTCGTAATAAACGATGTCGTTGGTTTCATTGCTGATTTGCGGGATGTATTCCATACCGTAAAACATGGATTTGGGTAGGTAAAATACGCCTTTGATGTCGGTATCGGATTCGGGCGTCGCCAAACCGTAGGCGCGGCTGCCGGAAACGGCTTCGAGCAGAAGCAGGTTTTGTGTGTGCAAGTCTTCGATGGTGAGCATTTTCAGACGACCTTTTGTGATTGATGGCTGAAACCTATTCCAGCCAAGCCAAATATTGCGCCTGTGTCAAAATTTTCGGCGCGGCGTTTTTTTCTTCCAGCAGCGGTGCGATATAGAGCAAATCCGTGCCGTGCCACGCATAGAAGTCTATTTCTCCATCGTAATCATCCCAAAAATTCGGAATATATTCGTAGAGAGCATCGGTCATGCGTGGCGGGGCGGACATGGGGTTGCTGAAATCTGCCAGCAGCAGGGAATAGGGAGCAGCCCAATAGCAGCCGCCCACTGCCAACATATCGTTGGCGGGATTGTAATGCGCTTCCGTCCAGATAAATGTTTCCGTGCCATCCAGCGCGGCATGCGGCAGATACTGCATAATTTCCCCTGTGGCAAAGTCCAGTACGCTGTATCCGTACAAATCCTGACGGAACAATAAATAATTCCTGCCGTTGCTGTGGGCGATATATTGGTAAAACGCGGCGGAATCGTCCAGCGACTGCCACTGCGTTACCGTACTGCCCGCCGAATCGCACAGCCGGCACAGGCTGCCGCTCAAATTGCGCCCACCTGCTTCGCCGGCGTAACTGTCGATGTGCAACGTATGCTGCGTGGGAAATGTCAGTACACACTGTTCGGTGCGGTTCTGCGGCGAAAACAGGGGTTGCGTAGCCTGCTGAATGGCGAGGTATTCGGGGGATTGGGCGGCGTTGGTGCGGGGCATATTCCGGCTTTTCGTATGATTTGTTTGATAATAAGATTTCAGGCTGGATACTTGTATCCGAAAATACTTTGACAATCCTATTATTACCATCCATTTTCACAATACCCAAAATGTCAGATTCGAGAGTTCGACCTAACTGTTGTTGTGCGGGCTGCTTTTGCTTTACGGATAAACTGCTGCCAAAGTTTCGCGGAACAATTCGTTCAGCGGCCCGCTGTCGGCAGCTTGGGCGGCAGGGGCGGATAATTCGGAAACTTCGTTATATAAATCAACGGTCAATCGTTGCAATTTGGGCGGCAGCGTATGCAGGTAACTTTCATCCTGTTCCGCCTTGATGGCCACCAAATCGGTGATTTGGACGGCGCAGTCCGTTTGCCATTCGCTCATCAGTTCCGCCAGCGTCATCGGCGGGATGCCGCCTTGTTTCACCGCCCATCGTGCCGCGAGCAGCGGACGCAGGACGTAAAACCATTTTTTCAGTTTGACGGGGCGCGCCAAATCCATGTTTCTCAAAGCGTTGCCCGCGATGCCGCGATAATGGTGCAGCAGCGCGGCGGCTTGGACGTATTGCGGCGCAAGCGCGTTCAGACGGCCTGTGAAATCATCGTCCTGCGTATAAACCATCGGCGAACGCAGCCATTCGAGCAGTGTGGCATTGCTTTTCCGCAGCAGGCGCAATGTTTTGCGGATGTCCCAGCCGCCCACGTCAAACCATTGGTTTTCGATAAATTCAAACGTGTCTTTCGCTTCGTCGATTTGCAGATAATATGGTTGCGGGCGGATATAAATGGCGCGCACGTCGTAATCGCTGTCGGGCGAGGCAAAGCCCCAGGCGCGGCTGCCGCTCTCTACCGCCATCAGGAAATGCAGCGGCTCGGTATGGGCGATGTGGGTGAGTTTTTCTTGAATCGTTTGTTTCATGATGTTTCTTTTGATATAGGTCGTCTGAAAATCCTAAAAACAGGTTTTCAGACGACCTTTGCTTTTTGATGGATGGCGGGTTCGGCCGAATCAGTCTTTCAATCTGAATTCCGCCGCGCGCGCGTGGGCGGTCAGGCTTTCGCCGTGTGCCAACACGCTGGCGATTTTCCCCAGTTTCTGCGCGCCTTGTTCGGAGACTTGGATCAGGCTGGAGCGTTTTTGGAAGTCGTAAGTGCCCAGCGGCGAGGAGAAGCGGGCGGTGCGGCTGGTGGGCAGGACGTGGTTGGGGCCGGCGCAGTAGTCGCCGAGGCTTTCGCTGGTGTAGCGTCCCATGAAAATCGCGCCGGCGTGGCGGATTTTTTTCGCCCATTCCTGCGGGTTTTCTACCGACAATTCCAAGTGTTCGGGGGAAATGTAGTTGGCGATTTCGCAGGCTTCGTCCAAGTCTTTGGCGAGTATCATCGCGCCCCTGTTGCCTAGCGAGGCTTCGATGATGTCGCGGCGGGGCATGGTTTCGATGAGGCGGGTCATGGCGGCTTGGACTTCGTCGAGGTAGGGTTGCGACGTGCCGATAAGGATGGCTTGGGCGATTTCGTCGTGTTCGGCCTGGCTGAACAAATCCATCGCCACCCAGTCGGCGGGCGTGGTGCCGTCGGCGATGACGAGGATTTCAGACGGTCCCGCCACCATGTCGATGCCGACCACGCCGAACACGCGGCGTTTGGCGGCGGCGACGAAGGCGTTGCCCGGGCCGGTGATTTTATCGACCTGCGGTACGGACTCGGTGCCGTAGGCGAGGGCGGCAACCGCCTGCGCACCGCCGACGGTAAAGACTTTGGTAACGCCCGCGACGAAGGCGGCGGCAAGTACGATGTCGTTGCGTTCGCCTTTGGGCGTGGGGACAACCATGATGATTTCTTTCACACCGGCGACATGGGCGGGCATGGCGTTCATGATGACGGAACTCGGATACGCAGCTTTGCCGCCGGGGACGTAAATACCGACGCGGTCAAGCGGTGTAATTTGTTGTCCCAACAGCGTGCCGTCTTCGTCTTCATACGTCCACGATTCCATTTTTTGGCGTTGGTGGTAGCTTTCGACCCGTGCGGCGGCGGTTTTCAAGGCGGTTTGAATTTCGGGCTGCAAACGCTCAAACGCTGCCTGTAAATCATCTTGGGTGAGGATGAGGTCGGTTATGGTTTGGGCGGACGTACCGTCGAAGCGGTTGGTGTATTCGATGAGCGCCGCATCGCCGCGCTTTTGCACGTCGGCGCAGATGTCGGCGACAATGCGGTCGATTTCGGGATTCTGCGCGGTCTCAAAAGCCAGCAGGGCTTTGAGTTCGGCTTGGAAAGAGGGGGATTGGGTGGTCAGTTTTTTCATGGCGTCAGTGGCGTGGTTGATGGGGTTGCGGACTGATTTTACGCTTTTGTGCGAAGACGGTTAAGGGAATATGTGCAGAAAATGAATGAGGCCGTCTGAAAAATGGTTTTCAGACGGCCTGAGGTTAGGCGGTTTATTGTCCGCCGTTGGTATTTTTGACTTCGGTGTTGAAGCCGATTTTTTTGATTTTGGCTTCCTTGGCAATGTCGATGGCTTGGATGACGGTGCCGTAATCAACGTCTTTGGAGGCATCCACAGCCAGGATTACATCCGGGTTTTTGGTGACGGCGGCGGAAAATGCTGCCGCCAGCTGCTCTTTCGGTGTAGGGGTCGTACCCCGGTCGATGAAGTATTGCCCCTTGTCGTCCACAGACAGCCACATCGGTTCTTTCGGTTTCTGCTCTTCTTCGCCCTTCACGGTTTCTGCGGCGGTCGGCAGGCTGATTTGGATGGAGTGGGTCAGTACGGGCATGGTAATCATGAATACGATCAGTAAAACCAGCATCACATCTACCAGCGGGGTTACGTTGATGTCGCTTACGGGCGAGTCTTCGCCGCCGTCGTGCATGGAGAAGGACATGGTTTACTCCTTGTCTTTTTTGTTCAATATTTGAACGTGCAGGTCGTGGCCGAAAGCATGCAAATCTTGTTGCAGGGTTTTATTGCCGCGCACTAAGAAATTGTAGCTCAAAACGGCGGGAATGGCGGCGAACAGGCCGAATGCCGTGGCAACCAGTGCTTCGCCGATCGGGCCGGCAACGGCAGCGATGCTGACCTGGCCGCTTTGTCCGATATTGACTAAGGCGTGATAGATGCCCCATACCGTGCCGAACAGGCCAATAAACGGCGCACTGGAACCGATGGAGGCCAGTGCGGTCAGGCCGCCTTCGAAGCCGCGCATAATCTGTCCTTGGTTGTGATGGATCTGATGCAGCAGATATTGGCTGAAGGGTACGCCGGAAGCCAAATCGGTATCTTGGTTTCGATGGAAGAATTCGTCTGCTTTGACTGCGTCCAATAACATATTGCTCATTGGTGCATCTTCGTTTTCGCGGGCAATGCGGATGGCATCTTCCCAAGATTTCGCGCCCCAAATCCGGTCTTTGACACGGGCGTTGGCTTTTTTGGCCCTGCGGAGTTTGATGGTGCGGACGATCATCACCGTCCAAGTGGCCAGGCTCATGATGACGAGGATGAGGAAGGCGGCGATGAGGACGGGGTCGCCTTGTCTGAAAACGTGTAATAAATCCATGTTTGCTGCTTTCTTTCGTTTATGGTTGATTGAAAATTTCTGTTTAGGCCGTTTTCAGACGGCCTGAACGGTATGTTGCACTTTTTAAGGGAGCTTGAAAGTAATTCTTGCACCCTTGAAGCGTACCCATTTGCCGCCGGTGTTGTAATGACCGGCGCGGGCACCTTTCTGTGCTGCCCTGTCGAGGCGGGAATAGCCGCTGCTTTTGGTTACTTTGACTTCGGTTACCTGTCCGCTCGGATCAACAAGCAAATCCATGACTACCGTGCCTTCTTCCCCGTCGTCGATAGATTGGGGCGGGTAGGCAGGTACGCCGAGGTTGCCGCCGGCTTTTACAATGGCATTGCCTGCGCTGCTTCCTGTACCGCCGCCGTCTCCATGACCGCTACCGCTGCCGGAACCGCTGCCCGGGCCTGTACCCGTGCCTTCTCCCGAACCTTTGCCGCCGCCCGATCCGCCGCCGCTGCCCGTGCTGCCGGGTTTGCCGTGCGCTTTGGGATCAGTTCCCTTCCCTTCGCCGGTACCTGTTCCGCCGGGGGCGGTGTATGCTGGCTGTTTTGGAGGAGTCGGCGCGGTTTGGGCCGGAGGAAGCGGTTTAGGTTCCGGTTTAGGTTCCGGTTTTGGCTCGGGTTTCGGTTCTTCTTTGGCTATGCGGATATCGGCTTTTTCCGTTTGGGTAATTACGGGTTTGATTTTTGGTTTTTCCGCTTCTTTGACTACGGGTTTGGGTTTGATTTTTTCCGGCTTGGGCGGCTCGACCGGTTTGGGCGGTTCGGGCTGTGCCTGCTGCTGTTTCAGCTCGGGCGCAGGAGCGGCTTCGGGTTCGCCACCTCCGCCGCCACCGGGCAGACCAAGCCCGCCCAAATCGACAAATTCCATGTCTTGGATTGTCGGTGGTAAGGAAAGGGGATTTAAAAACATCAGCAGTGCGAATAATGCAACGTGCATCAAGGTAACAAATCCCAATATGGAAAAGGTAAGTAGGCGATCGTTTTTCATAGGGGCGGTATACTAATAAAAATTATTCCTGATTTCAAGCAGTTTTTTTATGATTTACCCCTGTTTACGCCGTTTATTTGTTAATTAGGCTTTTGGGTGTTGAAAAATAGGTGTTTTCAGACGGCCTTGCCGGTGTTTTGTTTGTTGTTTTTGCGTTGGCGGCGCATGCGTTTGCGCATCGCGCTGCCGGTAATGAGCGACCATGACAGCAGGAGGTTGAATTGCAGCAGGATGACGAGCAGGACGGTTTTGGCCAGTTGGGGCAGTGTTTGCCCATCGAGAATGGGGCGGGAGAAGATTTGGCGGTAGTCGCGGGAGATGAAGTAAATCATGGCCAGCCACATCAGCCAGGTCAGCGTGGTCAGGACGAAATGGCGGATGAGGATGCGGCGGTTACGGTAGCGGGGGCGTGTGATGATCATCAGTTGCCCTAAATCGCGGGATCGGCGGCTGGTCATGCGGTTGGTTTTCGGGTGGTCGGTTTCGGCAGTTTGATTTTTCAGACGGCCTGTTATTGTAATCCCCTGTCGGGGCTGATCCATGTGGCTGCACGATTTTTATCGCGGAAAACGGCACGGGGGAAACCGTGCAGCAGGGTGAGTCCGTTCAGCAGCCAAAAGGCATAGGGGTACCAGATGCAGTGGAAAAAGTAGCGGTACAGCCCGGTTTCGTAGCGGCTGTCGATTATCATGCTGACGGAAAATTGCAGCAGGAACAGACAGAAAGAGACCTTTGCAAAATCCCCCTAAAATCCCC
>NZ_KV790808.1:0-529 GCF_001807735.1 Neisseria sp. HMSC31F04
TTGTTCACAGAGTGAATAACAGGTCACTTTGGTTGGGTGGAGCTGGTTATCTCTATAAAAGTACGATGGCCACAAGTGTATTCATGTAATGGAACAAGGTCTTGTTAATGCTGAGCATAGTATGGTTTTTAATATAAAGTAGAAATAATATTAAATATCAATGGATTGATATTTTTGAAGTGGTTTCTGCCCGAGGCCTTGGCAAAATTCACTAACTGGAGAACCTGGTCAGGCACACTTCCCCATCTGTTGAGCCTAATCAAGCACCGATTGAGCGGACAAGATTCCAATATCCCGTATGCCGATGTAGGTATCGCTGGCGTTATCCGGACCTGGTCCATCAGCGGCTGACAAAATCAGGTCCGCACATCGGTGCAAACGGTATCTGTACCACCACCGGCAACGACTGGGATGCATGCCGGGTTAAAGTCACTTTAAGCTCACTCACAGCATATCCGCACCGATGCAGAAAGTCATACCTACGGGCAAAGGGCAGATTACCGAGACCAAATCGGCAATCAAAAGCGGT
>NZ_KV790809.1:0-34404 GCF_001807735.1 Neisseria sp. HMSC31F04
AATGTGGCCGCAGGCACGGTTTCGGCCACCAGCACCGATGCCGCGACCGGCAGCCAGTTGCACAAAACTGCCAATTCCACAGCCATCCACTTGGGCGGCGGATCGGCAGTTCAGGCCGACGGTAGCATTAGCGCGCCGACCTACGCCCTAACCAATGCCTCAGGTGCGCCAACGAACTACAGCAATGTAGGCGACGCATTGACTGCACTGAATGCTCGCACCAATGCGGCCAACGCCGGTTGGAAATTCCAAGTAAACAGCGGTGCTGAGGAAACCATCAAGCCGAATGATACGGTAGGGTTTAAAGATGGTACCAACATTGCCATAACCAACAACGGTAAAGACCTTACCATTGCCACCAACCCCAACCTGACTGCCGACAGTCTGACGATTAATAACGGTCCGGTCATCAACGGCAATGGTATTAGCACCAACGGCAAAAACATTGATATGGGTAGCAACGGCAAGATTACCAATCTAGCCGATGGTAGCATTGCTGCAGGTAGTAAAGACGCTATAACCGGTGGCCAGCTGCATACCGCCCTTAACAACATCAGTAACGCGGCCACCAACCTTATCGGTACCACTCAACCTGATATCGTTACTTACGATGTTTCCGGCAATAAGGCGGACAACACGAATAATGTGAAACAAGCCATCGACAAGATGAACAACGGCGGTATCAAGTTCTTCCACGTGAATGACGGTACCGGTACCCAAACCACAGCTGGTACGCAGCCTGCTACCGAAGATTCATCTGCGTCAGGTCGTTATGGTGCTGCTGTCGGCTACCAGGCCAATGCTAGCGGTGAAAGCGGCGTAGCAATTGGTAAAGGTGCACAGGCAACGGCGAAAAATACCATCTCAATCGGTACAGGTAATATTGTTTCGGGGGAAGGTTCAGGTGCAATCGGTGACCCGACCATTATTACAGGAGCAGGTACATATACTATTGGTAACAATAATGGGACTGTCAGCGCTAATGCCGCAGGTGCATTCGGTAACGACAATACTCTGACCGGGCATAACAGCCGCATTATCGGTAATCACAATATCGTGAATACTGAAAATACCTTTGTTGTTGGTAATAATGTTAGCCGTGCCACAGCTAACTCCGTTGTACTGGGCAACAATTCCAGCGCTGAACGCGTACACACCACGGCTACTACGCCGGGTAGCAACTACACATTCGGCGGTCTGAATGATGCCAACGTGGCCGGCGTGAACAACGTTGTCGGCGTGGTCAGCGTCGGACAAGGGGCTGCGGGCAGCGATGCTTCCGTGGAAACCCGCCAGATCCAAAACGTCGCCGCCGGTGTCGTATCCGCCACCAGTACCGATGCCATCAACGGTAGCCAGCTGTACCATACCAACCAAGCCATCTTGAATGGTGTAAACGGAAACTTGGCTAACTTGGGTGCGCGTATCGGTCAAGTGGAAGATGCCGCTAATGCGGGTACTGCGGCAGCTATGGCAATGGCAGGCCTGCCGCAAGCCTATCTGCCCGGTAAGAGTATGATGGCTGTCGGTGGCAGTGTTTATCGCGGTGAAAGTGGCTATGCAATTGGTTATTCCACTATTTCCGATGGTGGTAACTGGATCATCAAAGGTACTGCAACGGGTAACTCTCGTGGTCACTACGGTGCTACGGCAGCAGTAGGTTATCAGTGGTAAGTTAATCAAATCGATTTCAGACGGCAATAAGAGGATAAGAGGCCGTCTGAAATCGATAATTGAAAGGATGAATATATGAAAATAAGTACTTCATGGTTAAAAACAGGTGCTGCATTGGCGGCTGTTTGCCTTCTGTCTGCTTGTGCAACCAAAAGTAAGATTACTGCTGACGGCACAACAGATAATCCGGTTTTTCCGAAACCCTACTCACTGACATTTAATAAAAACCGGGGCACTTTCCCTACCCAGGCAGAGTTAGACAAAATGCGTCCCGGCTTGACTAAGGATGATATATATAAAATCTTGGGCCGCCCACACTATGATGAAGGATTATACGGTGTGCGCGAATGGGATTATTTGTTCCATTTTTATACTCCGGGCGTAGGTACTGATCCAGATAATACATCGGGCGTGCCAGATATTACGACTTGCCAATATAAAGTTATTTATGACAAACACAAATTTGCGCGAAGTTTCCATTGGAATCCGGTTTATCCGGCCGATGCGGTTTGTCCTCCCAAAGAGCCCCAAGAGCCCAAAACTGAGCCTCAGGTAATTATTCGTGAAATAGTGCATGCTCCTCAGAAAATTCGGCAATAGGTCATTTTGATGTTAAAAGCTTTATGCTTGTTAATGCTGTCAGGGGTGAGCATTGCTGCTTCCGCTTCTGGCAGCATTGATACTTTTATGCAAAGTAAAAAAGTAATTGTCTATACCGATAAGGCCGAATTATGTTTTGCTGATACAGGAGAATGCCATCCTGTGTTGATTGGGAAAACGACACCCAAAGGCCGGTTTGATCTGCAACTGTACAGTACGGAAAAGGCCGGTTATGGCGGCGACGTGATTGGTTTCAAACAAGAAAAAGACTTTTTGTTTGCCTTGCACCGTGTTTGGACGTTGAAGCCGTCAGAGCGTCGATTGGAACGCATTCGATCCCCGTTGGTTGCAGACCGAATTATGACTAATGGCTGTATCAATGTTCATGACGAGGTGTATGAAAAATTAAAAACGTATTTTGTACTCGAAATTCTCTAAAAAGATGATTTAAAGAAGCGAATATTGTCCATAGTCATTGTCTTTCGGCTTGAAAAAGTTATAATCGGAAGCGTCGTTTTCCTCAATACTCAAAATATTGTTTGTCGGCAGATTGGGTATATGAGGCCGTCTGAAAAACATTTTTTACAGAAGGAATATCTATGTCGCAAACTCAAAACGCCGTCATCCCGTCATGGTCATGGATGACGGCCCGTGTAGTCCGTATTTTAGGTTTTGGATTTGGTACAGGCTTGACGAAAAGTGCTCCGGGTACTGTGGGTACCTTGCCTGCCATTTTTGTTGCCGGCCTGTTGTTCGGCATGGGCATGAGTCATCTGACATTGCTGATTGTAGCGGCTGTCCTGTTTTTGCTTGGGGTTCGGATTTGCGATATTTTGAGCCAGGAATTGGGAACACATGATCATCGCGGCATCGTTTGGGACGAATTTGTAGCCATGCTCCTTGTATTATCCTGCGTGCCGCAAGGGCTGGGTTGGTGGTTACTTTCCTTCTTATTATTTCGGCTGTTTGATATCTTAAAACCACAGCCGGTGAAATGGGCGGATAGTCAGATTAAAGGCGGATTGGGTGTCATGCTTGATGATGCGATTGCCGCTGTTTATGCCATCTTAGTCGTGCAAGCACTGCATTGGTTATTTGCCTAAATCGATTTAGAAAATGGGGGTTGTCCTGATTATTTGGGACAACTCCTTTTTATTTTTTTCCGGTTAGCTTTTTGATTGAACAGGTGGTAGATTTCAAATAACGACAGACCAGCCAACTCAGTGTCATTTTCACATCTGGCAGCATTTCCTTTTTCAAATGCCATCGGGGCTTATAGGAGGCCGTCTGAAAGCCCCATTGCCTAAAATCTATGATATTCCTACAATGCCTCCGAACGCTAAACCCTAAAAGTAATTGCCACTAAGTTTGAGTAGCCTGTTTTTCAAACCATCATTTCAGAAACACATCATGCAAGAAACCCAAATCCTTTCAGACGGCCTGCAATTCCGTTCATTCAATATTCCCCGCTACCGCCTGACCAAACTCGGCGAACAAATGGCGCGCCTGCCCATCGACCCGAAAATCGCACGTATTTTGCTGGCGGCGAAGAAGCACGACTGCATGGCGGAAATACTGGTGATCGCGTCCGCGCTGTCGATTCAAGACCCGCGCGAACGGCCGCTGGAAGCGCGCGATGCCGCAGCCAAGGCGCACGAACGTTTTACCGACAAGCAGTCAGATTTCCTTGCCTATCTGAATATTTGGGGCAGCTTCCAGCGCGAGCGCGACAAAGGTTTGTCCAACAAGCAACTGGTGCAGTGGTGCCGCCAATATTTCCTGTCGCACCTGCGAATGCGCGAATGGCGCGAGTTGCATCACCAGCTTGCCCAAACCGCGATTGAAATGGGTTTGACCACCAAGGAAGCCGCTTTCAGACGGCCTCCCGAAGTCAGGCAGCTCACGTCGTCTGAAAATGCAGGCGACCAAGACTTATCCGCCAAACTCAAACAAAAACAACTAGATAAGAAACAACACCGCGCCCGAATCCGCGCTGCCAAAGAAGCGGGCTACGAACAAATCCACCGCGCCCTGCTGACCGGCCTTATCGCCAACGTCGGCATGAAATCGCCCGACGGCAACGATTACACGGGCGCGCGCGGCAGCCGTTTTCATCTGTTTCCCGCGTCCGCGCTGTTCAAATCCAAGCCCAAATGGGTGATGGCGGCGGAGCTGACCGAAACCACGCGCCTTTACGCGCGCGATGTGGCGGCGATTCAGCCCGAATGGATTGAGCAGGAAGCGCCGCATTTGGTGAAATATCATTATTTTGAGCCGCATTGGGAGCAAAAGCGCGGCGAAGTCGTCGCCAGCGAACGCGTTACGCTTTATGGCCTGACCGTGCTGCCGCGCCGCCCCGTCGCCTACGGCAGAATCGCCCCCGCAGAAGCCCGTGAAATCTTTATCCGCAGCGCGCTGGTGGCGCAGGAATGCGATTTGAAAGCGGACTTTTTTGTCCACAACAAAATGCTGATTAAGGAAATTACCGAACTCGAACACAAATCGCGCAAGCAAGACGTGCTGGTCGATGACGAAACGCTGTTTGCGTTTTATCACGAACGGCTGCCCGATTTTTATACGGCGGACGCGGTTTCAGACGGCCTGCACACCGAAAGCAGCCTGCACCCCCGAAGGCTACCTGAAAACCAACATGCCTGTTTCCCTGCTGGAACGTTAGTGCATACCGACAAAGGACCTGTGCCAATTGAACATATTCGTGTAGGCGACCATGTTTTGTCGCGTTCGGAATATGGCGGAACAGATGCGCCCACTGCCTACAAAACCGTTCTACGTGCTTTCTGCTCTGGAGAGAGCACGCTGGTTCGGTTGATGCTTTGCTCGGATAACCAAGATAGCAAACATCCGTCCCCTGTTTATCAAGCCTTAATGACGGCCAACCATCCTTTGTGGGATGCCGTTTTGCAAAAATGGAGGCCTGCTGCCGAGCTGGAAAAAGGTACTTTGCTGGCTTGCGCAAACGGTAACACTTTACGCGTGTTGTCGTTGGAACATTTTGAAAAATCTACGACCGATACCGTCATCTACAACCACCGTCTGATTGTTTCCGGTACTGAAATTGCCTATTACAGCGTTGGGAATACAGCAGGGCGTCCCATTCTATTACTGCATGGCGGCGGTGTGGATTCAGCACTGTTGTCTTGGCAAGAGGTCATGCAAAAATGGCAGGATGATGATTATTACCTGATTGCCCCCGATTGGCCTGGATATGGGGCAAGCGAGAAGCCTAATGTAAACTATTCAATTGACTATTATGAGCAATTCCTAAATCAACTAATAACTTCCCTAAATCTATCTAACCCGATATTGTGCGGCCTATCTATGGGTGGCGCTGTTGCATTGCAATATGCGCTGCACCATCCGCAGCAGGTGAAAAAACTGGTATTGCTCGCGCCATGGGGTATCAGTCGCAGTGCTCCATTGTCTGGTATTGGCAAATGGTATGCCAAATCGCGCCTAAACCGCTTGAGCTACCGTTTGTGCGCTAGTCGCTGGCTGACCCGCTATCTGATTGCCACTACGTTAATCGGCGACCCGCAACGTATCACACCCGAAACTGTTGATTCCGTACGCGCCGCTGCGTTGGATAAAGACGCGGGTAAAGCGTTCCAATCGTTCCAAATTAACGAAATCAGCGATAGCCAACAAATAGGTCGCCTGCTACCACAATTACCTTCGCTATCTATGCCTGTATTGTTAGTGCATGGAGAGAATGATCCAGGTGTACCACTATCAGATGCACAAGCTGCCGCCAGTAGCATTCCAAATTCACGTTTAGAGGTGTTTGGGCAACACAAGCACTGGGCACAAAAAGAAAGCCCGCAACGTTTTGCTGATTTGCTGCGAGATTTCTGCTGCCATGAGCAACCTTCCTCCGCCGTGTCGAGAGTGCCTGTTTATAATTTGGAAGTGGAAGATTTTCATACCTATTTCATCGGAGAACAAGCAATTTGGGTACACAACTGCGATATACAAATCCAGCCTGAAAAAACATTGTCAGACGCCCCCAAACCCGAACCCCTGCCCGAATACTGCCGCCCCAAAATCCGCATTGCAGACGATGCCGAACAGCGCGACCGCTTGTGCAGGCTGCTTGTTGCGCAAAACCAGTACGACTTGGCAACATGGGCGATGCAGTGCGTTCAACATATCCTGCCGTTGCTGCCCGATGCAGTAGAAGCAGACGCCGTTCACGACGCATTCGATTTGCTCAAACGTTGGCAAAACGGACAGGCAGACGTTACGCAACTGCGGCAGACAGGTTTTGCGCTGCACAAGCTGGCAAAAGAACAGCAAAATCCCGTTGCCACCGCCGTGTTACGTGCCGCAGGTCAGGCGGTCGGCGTCGGGCATATGAAGGAACACGCGCCCGTGTGCGGCGACTACGCCGTCAAAGCCGTGGGCTTGGCAAACGGTCAAAATCCGCAAGCCGTCAGCCAAGAGCGGCAGTGGCAGCTTGAACAATTGCAGCAAATCGCCGCACAACCAAGCAGCCTGCACCCGGAAAGGCTACCTGAAAACACAATCGGCACACTTTCAGACGACCCCAAACCCAAAAAGCAGCCTGCACCCCAAAAACGCCGTCTGAAACCCCTCCCCCTCGCCGACATCGGCACCTTCCAAGCCTGGCTCAAAACCGCCGAGCGCGACAACCCGCGCCTGCTGTTCCTCAGCCGCGACGACCTCATGCAGCACGCCGCCGCGCACATCACCGAAGAACAATTCCCCAAACACTGGCAAACCGCAGACGGCAAATTCAAACTCAGCTACCGCTTCGAGCCGCACCACCCGCTCGACGGCGTGACCCTTACCCTGCCGCTCACCGTGCTCAACCGCATCAGCCCCGCCGCCCTCGAATGGCTCGTGCCCGGCATGATACGCGAAAAAATCCAGCTACAAATCAAAGCGCTGCCCAAACAAATCCGCCGCATCTGCGTGCCCGTGCCCGAATTCATCACCCAATTTTTAAGCCAAAACCCCGACCGCAACGCCCCCATCCTGCCCCAGCTCGCCCAAGCCATCGCCAAAACCGCAGGCGACATCCGCATACTCGATCAAATAAACCAAGACGAATGGGCCGCGTTCAGGCTGCCCGAACACTGCTATTTCAACCTCCGCATCATCGACGACGGCGGACAAGAATTAGCCATGGGGCGCGATTTAATCCAAATCCAACAACAACTTGGCAAAGCCGCCGCCACCACCTTCCGCGACAACACCCAAGAATTCGAGCGCGACAACGTTACCGCATGGGACATCGGCACCCTGCCCGAATCCATCAAATTCGCCCGCGGCAAACAGCAGCTCACCGGCTACCTCGGCCTGCAAAAAGAAAAAGACGGCCGCATCGCCCTGCGCCTGTTCGACACGTCTGCCGCCGCCGAACAAGCCCACAGATTAGGCGTGATCGAACTCATGAAACTACAACTAAAAGAACAAGTTAAAGACCTGAACAAAGGCATCCAAGGCTTCACCCAAGCCGCCATGCTGCTCAAACACATCAACGCCGACACCCTGCGCGACGACCTCACCCAAGCCGTCTGCGACCGCGCCTTTATCGGCGAAGACGAGCTGCCGCGCAACGAAAAAGCCTTCAAAGAACAAATCAAACGCGCCCGCAGCCGCCTGCCCGCCGTCAAAGAAGCACTCAGCCGCTACTTGCAGGAAACCGCCGCCGCCTACGCCGAACTCAACGGCAAACTCGGCAAACACCCGCTCACCCACCTCATTCGCCAACGCCTGCAAACCCTGCTCGCCGCCGGCTTCGCCACCCGCACCCCGTGGGCACAATGGCCGCGCCTCCCCATCTACCTCAAAGCCATGACCCTGCGCCTCGAAAAATACAGCAGCAACCCCGCCCGCGACGCAGCCCGCGAAGCTGATATACAGGAATTGAAACAAATGTGGCAGGAAAAAACCGACAGCTTGGTAAAACAAGGACTACCCGTTTCAGACGACCTCGCCGCGTTTAAATGGATGATTGAAGAATTGAGGGTATCGCTGTTCGCGCAGGAGTTGAAGACGCCGTATCCGGTGTCGGTGAAGAGGTTGTTGAAGGAGTGGGAGGGGTTGAAATAAATTTAAGGCTACCTGAAAATTTTCAGGTAGCCTTAAACATTTAAATTTTATATTTCAAAAAATAATGTATGGAATGTGGTCTTTCTAACTACTACCCTTTTCAATCAATTCCAAAGCAGCCTACACCCCCTTTCTTGTTTTCAGAAAGTAAGACGTAATTTTGAGTACAAAAAATTCAACCGTTTTTCAATATTCTCTTACCTGATTTGTCATTGCTTACCTGTATTCTCATATCCGAGTACGTTATTCCGCTTTATTTTTCATCTGTTTTACTAATTTATGAAATTGAGTATAGAATGAATTGGGAATTCCCCAACCACCTCACCTCATAGGAGACTGCATCATGAGCAACATCCCTGAAATCCTGCAAAACCCGCTGACCAACAAAGACACGGCGTTTACCGTTGAAGAGCGTAAGAAATACGGCTTAATCGGCCGCCTGCCCGCAGCGGTGGAGACGCTTGACCAACAAGCCGTACGCGCCTACCGCCAATACGCTTCATATGCCGAAAATATTGAAAAATATATTTTTCTCGACCAACTGCACAACCGCAACGAAGTGCTGTATTACAAACTGCTGACCGACCATTTGGCGGAGATGCTGCCGATTGTGTACGACCCGACCGTAGGCGAAGCAATTAAGAAATGGAGCCGTGACTACCGCCGTTCGCGCGCGGTGTATTTGGATATCAACCACCCCGAAGCCATTCGCGAATCCCTTGAATCTTTGGGGCTGGGTGCGGACGATGTGGATCTGATTGTGGTGTCGGACGCGGAAGAAATCCTCGGCATCGGCGACTGGGGCGTGAATGGTACGGATATTTCCGTCGGCAAGCTGGCGGTTTACACTGCTGCCGCAGGGATTGACCCCGCCCGCGCCATTGCCGTCAATCTTGATGTTGGTACAGACAACGAAGCCTTGCTCAACGACCCCGCCTACCTCGGCAACCGCCACGCCCGCGTGCGCGGCGAACGCTACGACGCACTGATTGCTGCATACTTGAAAACAGCGGCAGAGCTGTTCCCGAATGCATTGCTGCACTTTGAAGATTTCGGCCCGTCCAACGCGCGCCGCATTTTGGTGGAAAACCGCGAACGCTACCGTATTTTCAACGACGATATGCAGGGCACGGGCGCGATTGTGATGGCGGCAGTATTTTCCGGATTGAAAGTAACCAAACAAAACTTTGCCGAACAGCGTTTGGTTGTTTATGGAGCGGGTACGGCGGGAACAGGCATGGCAGACCAAATCAGCGCGGCCATGCAGCGCGACGGACTCTCCCGCGAAGAAGCCAAGAAACGCGTATGGCTGATAGACATCAACGGCTTGGTTACCGACGATATGCCGAATCTACCGGATTATCAGCAGGAATATGCCCGTCCTGCCGCCGAAGTGGCTGCATGGACGAAAACCAACGGCAAAATCAGCCTACTGGAAGTGGTCAAACAGATCAGGCCGACCATCTTAATCGGCACATCCACCGATCACGGCGCGTTTACCGAAGAAGTGGTGAAAGCGCTGTGCGCGGGCGTAGAACGGCCTATTTTGCTGCCGCTGTCCAATCCGACGGAGAAAATCGAAGTCATGCCTGCCGACGCGGTTCAATGGTCGGACGGCAAAGCGTTAATTTCCGTCGGCATACCTGTTCCGCCCGTTTCTTATAAAAGCGTGAACTACCACATTGGGCAAGCCAACAACGCCATGCTTTATCCGGGCCTGGGCTTGGGCGTTATCGTTTCTGGCGCGAAAGAAGTTACCGATGGTATGCTGCTTGCCGCTGCCGAAGCCGTAGCATCACAAGTGAACCCGCAAGATACAGGCGCATCCCTGCTGCCACCGGTGGACAACCTGCGCGCGTCATCCGCCACTGTGGCGGTTGCCGTGGCGAAACAGGCGGTCAAGGACGGTGTAGCGACCAAACAGCCTGAAAACTGGGTACAGGCCGTGCAGGATGTAATGTGGCAGCCTGTATACCGCTGATTATCCAATCATTGCATTTCAAATAAATTATCGTCTCCTTTCAAGCACCCCAAAGGTCGTCTGAAATCCATTTTCAGACGACCTTTTGCCTCTTTGCTAAACAAATCTTCCCACCGCCCTCTCCCCAAACGTCGTCTGAGCCAGTAAACTCCTCATATTTCAACAACTTCTTGGAAGCAAACCATGTCCGGTATCTACCTACCCCGCCTATTTCCGCCACACATCGCCGCCCGCGTGCTGTATTTTCAGCAGGGCAAGGTTCGCGATGTCCAAAAAACTTCCGCCGGGCGTTATCGGGCGGAGGTGTGCGGTTCGGAAAACTATTCGGTATGGCTGAAGCTGGATAGTGATTTGTACATTAAGGACGGGGGCTGCGATTGTCCTTATGGCTGGGCGTGTAAGCATATGGCGGCGTTTTGGTATGCGGTGCGCGCCCAAACGCCGGACGGGCAGCCTGACGAATCTGACGCGCAGCAGCCTAAAAAGGGCGGCAATCCGTATCGGCAGCAGTTCTCCCAAATCTTTTCCCGAACCCGATATTATGATTACTACGGAGCCGCCGATTTGGGGTTCAGCAAGCTGTAGTTTTTATTCCAATGATAGAGGCCGTCTGAAACTTTGCATATGGAATCTTTCAGACGGCCTTTTGTTCGGGTATCAAATATCTGATCCATCAAGCCTGGTGTTATTGTTTTCACTTCATCAAGTGCATTGTGTACTGGTTGATATGGTCTCATTCTGTCCCTCTTTGCTGATGGCATCGTTGCTTGTCGGGCAGTTACAATGATGGATGAGCGGTGATGCGAAATATAAAAACCCGCCTGATTAGGCGGGTTTTTGGTTGCGTTAGGATAAACGTCTGTTTATTCTTCTGCGCCGGTGTAGGGGCGGACGCTGACGGTTTTGCGGTTCAGACGGCCTTTAACCGCGAATTCGACATAGCCGTCCACTTTGGCGAACAGAGTGTGGTCTTTGCCCATGCCTACGTTGTCGCCGGCGTGGAATTTGGTGCCGCGTTGGCGGACGATGATGGAACCTGCGGGAATCAGTTCGCTGCCGTAGGCTTTTACGCCCAAGCGTTTGGCTTCTGAATCGCGACCGTTGCGGGTGCTGCCGCCTGCTTTTTTACTTGCCATTTGTAATACTCCTAAGTTTTAAAAATTAGGCGATTGCCACGATTTCGATTTGGGTGAAATTCTGGCGGTGGCCTTGGCGTTTTTGGTAGTGTTTGCGGCGGCGCATTTTGAAGATGCGGATTTTTTCGCCGCGACCGTGGGCAACTACTTTTGCCGTTACTTTCGCGCCCTCGATAAAGGGAGCGCCTACTTTTACAGACTCGCCGTCAGCAATCATCAGAACTTCGGTCAGTTCGATTTGGCTGTCGAGTTCGGCAGGTATCTGTTCTACTTTCAATTTTTCGCCAACGGAAACTTTATATTGTTTGCCGCCGGTTTTTACGACCGCGTACATACTCAACTCCATAAGGATTTTGGTTTAAAGAAAATTCCGCGCACCATGCGCGAAACGGGGTATTCTATTGCTAAGGGGCTGTTTTGTCAAGCTTTGGCGGCGTTTTGGTATGCGGGCGGAGATGCGGGATGTTTGCGGTGTTTTTTCAGACGGCCTTTGATGCTATAATCGCGGGCTTGTTTTTCTGTAAAACCGTCTGTCGTGCCGAGTCCGTCATGCTTGAAAACCTGCCCTATTTCCAACAAAATTTAGCAGCCGATTTAGGCCGTGTCGATGTGGTTATCAATCGGGCGGTGCAGTCGGAAGTGGCTCTGATTTCCCAAATCGGTACTTATATTATCAGTGCGGGCGGCAAGCGGCTGCGGCCGGTGATTACCATTTTGTCCGGCAGGACGTTGGGTTGCGACAACGACGGCCTGTATTCGTTGGCGGCAATGGTGGAGTTCATCCATACTTCCACCCTGCTGCATGATGATGTGGTGGACGAAAGCGAGTTGCGGCGCGGACGGAAAACGGCAAACAATTTATTCGGCAATGCCGCCGCCGTATTAGTAGGCGACTTTCTTTATACCCGCGCGTTCCAGTTGATGGTCGGCTCCGGCAGCATGAAGATTTTGGAAGTGATGGCCGATGCGACCAATATTATTGCCGAAGGCGAAGTGATGCAGCTGATGAATATCGGCAATATCGATATTACCGAGGCGCAGTATCTGCAAGTTATCCAATATAAAACTGCCAAGTTGTTTGAAGCGGCGGCGCAGGTTGGCGCTATTTTGGCGGGTGCTTCGGCAGAGCAGGAAGCCGCGTTGCGGGATTACGGCATGTATGTCGGCACGGCCTTCCAGATTATTGACGATGTGCTGGACTATTCCGGCGATCCCGAACAAATCGGCAAAAATGTCGGCGACGATTTGGCCGAAGGCAAGCCGACATTGCCGTTGATTTACCTGATGAACCAAGGCAGTCAGGAGGCGGCTGCGGATGTGCGCTCCGCACTGCAAAATGCCGATCGCAGTTATTTTGAAAAAATTCATGCCCATGTGGCCGCATCCGACGCGCTGTCTTACTGCATCGCGCAGGCGAAGGCGGCGGCGGGCAAAGCGGCAGCCTGTCTGGATGTGCTGCCCGATAACGAGGCTACCCGCGCTATGCGCCAGCTGGCGGAAGTGTCGGTAGCCAGGGTGATGTAAATTTAAGCGTTGCGCTTCGTTTTTCTAAGTTTTAAGTCCTCGCCGTAGTTCAACGGATAGAACGTATGCCTCCTAAGCGTAAAATACAGGTTCGATTCCTGTCGGCGGGGCCATGATTTTCGGAAGCGGGTTTCCGTTTCCAATATCAAAAAGGCCGTCTGAAAGCCATTTTCGGTTTTCAGACGGCCTTTTTGCGTGATGGCGGACTGTGTTTTCACAGCCGGGACGGCACATTAAGTGAATCTGTCAGACGGGGTTACAGGCAATCCCGTTCGTTGGCCAGCATTTCTTCCAATGTTTCTCGGCGGCGGACGATTTTGGCTTCATTGCCGTTGACCAGCACTTCGGCCGCACGCGGGCGGGTGTTGTAGTTGCCCGCCATGCTGGAAGCGTATGCGCCCGCGCTGCGGACGACCAGTAAATCGCCTGCCTGGGCCGAAATCATGCGGTCTTTGGCCAGGAAGTCGCCGGTTTCGCAAATCGGGCCGACGATGTCGGCGGCAAACGGCGCAACGGGACTCGGTTCGGCGTTTTCAATGTGGTGGTAGGCCTGATAGAGGGCCGGGCGCATCAGGTCGTTCATGGCGGCATCGACGACGACGAAGTTTTTGTCGCCATTTTGTTTGACGAATTCCACACGGGTCAGCAGTGCGCCCGCATTGCCGACCAGGCTGCGGCCGGGTTCCAAAATCAGTTTCAGGCTGCGGCCGCCCAAGAGTTTTTGCACGGCTGCGGCGTAGGCGGCCAAATCCGGCGTTTCTTCGTTTTGATAGACGATGCCGACGCCGCCGCCTAAGTCGATGTGCTGCAAACCGATTCCGTTTGCGGCCAGCTTGTCGATGAGCGGCAACAGGCGTTCGCAGGCTTCAACCAGCGGTTCGAGTTTGATGAGTTGGGAGCCGATGTGGCAGTCTATGCCGATGATGTTCAGGTGCGGCAGGGATGCGGCGTGCAGGTAGGCGCGTTCGGCATCTTCCATGGCGATGCCGAATTTGTTGGCTTTCAGGCCGGTGGAGATATAGGGGTGGGTTTGCGCGTCCACATCGGGGTTGATGCGCAGGGAGACAGATGCAGCGGTTTTCAGACGGCCTGCTATTTCGTTGATGCTGTCGAGTTCGGGCAGGCTTTCGACGTTGAAGCATTTGATGCCTGATTTCAGGGCGAATTCGATTTCCGCCGCACTTTTGCCCACGCCGGAAAAAATGGTTTTGTCCGCCCGTCCGCCCGCCGCCAGGACGCGCGCGAGTTCGCCGCCGGATACGATGTCGAAGCCGCTGCCCAGTTCGGCGAAACGGCGGATGACGCTCAGGTTGCCGTTGGCTTTGACGGCATAACAGATTAAGGGGTCGAGTGCGGCAAAGGCGGTTTGATAACGGGCGAAGGCCGAATCAAGTTCGGCTTGGCTGTACACATATAAAGGCGTGCCGAAGCGTTCGGCCAGTTCCGTGTAGCTGATGTTTTCGCAGTGGAGGGACATTTATTCGGCTTCCGGTTGGATGGTGATGGGTTGGTTTTCGAGTTGCAGGCCGGTCTGTACCGCGCCAAATTTGGCTTTGTCGGACTCTTTCGGCAGGTAGAGGCTGCCTTTGAAGCCGCAGGCGGAGAGCAGTAAAGCGGCTGCGACGGCGGCCGTGAAAGGTGTTTTCATGGTTTTTTTGCTTTGAATATGGCAAGATGCGCCATTTTAACCCAATCTAACCGATCATGATGACCGAAAGCGAATTTTTGCAGCATTCAGACGGCCTGTTTGCCTATATTGAAGACCAAATCGACGAGCAGGGTTTGGATTTCGACTGCCAGCGCAGCGGCAATGTTTTAACCATAGAGGCGGAAGACGGCACGCAGATTATCGTCAACCGCCACACGCCGAATCAGGAATTGTGGATTGCGGCCAAAAGCGGCGGCTATCATTTTGCGGAGCAGGGCGGCCAATGGCTGGCTACACGCGACGGTCGGGAATTTTTCGCCGTTTTATCCGAGGCGTTGTCGGCGGCGTGCGGAGAAACGGCCTCCGTCGAGCCGTTTGAGGGCTGAAACGATATGTTGCGGTTGCTCCCGTTGTTTTTCAGACGGCCTCGGAGCGGTTGGCTATGAAGTTACCCGCCCCCGCCATTTGGCTGTTTACCTTGCTGGGCGGTTTTGCCTTGGCCGTTACCGTTTTGGGACAATGGTTCGGATTGCGCGACGTATATGCCGACGGCCGGCCACTGGGTATAGTCGAACGTTATGAGAATACGGTATTGCGCAGGGAGCAGTTTTACGATGAGGAAAACGATTCAGCTACGGTGTCGGTTTCTTTGCGCCTGCCGGAAAAGGCTGTTGTACAAACCCCGCCCTGCCGGGCGGACGATGCTTCCTGTCTGGCCGACGTCGAGCCGCCGCAATGGAAGGTTTTGCCGTGCACCGGATATTACGACACGCCTTTGTGCCGCTACAATGCCGAAAGGCCGTCTGAAGAAATTCTGCCGCTGCGTTATGCCGAATTGTACCGCGTTACGAATCATGAAAGTGTGCTGACCAAGATTGCCTACGACGACAACGGCAGTGAAACGGTTTTACAGTTTGCCGAATGGCAGGCCTATGCCGAGTGGTCGGTAAAGCGGGGCATACTGATTTTGAAGCGTATGGTCGGTATTTTGGTTTTAGTCGGTGTGTGTTGGGTGATACTCAGCATCTTGCTACTGAAGCCGCAGCGTTCCACATCGACTTAACTGTAAAGAGAGGCCGTCTGAAAAGTGTTCAGACGGCCTTTTTGCCTGTTTGCAGAATGCCTGAGAAATACAGTGCCACCCCCAGCCATACCCAGCCGTAGCCGATGAGGCGGCCGGTATCGAAGGATTCGCCGAACAGCACCAAGCCCAGCAGAAGCTGGAGCGTGGGCGAACCGTATTGGATTACGCCCAAGGTGGACAGCGGGATGCGCCGTGCGGCAGAGGCAAACAGGATGAGCGGTACGGTGGTGGCGATGCCGGAGCCGACCAGTAGGGCGGTTTGCAGCAGGTTCAACTCGGCAAAAACCAAACCGCCGTGCCGGCCGGCATACAACAGGTAGGAGGCGGCAAAAGGCAGCATCAGGAGGGTTTCCAACACCAAGCCCGGCAATGCGCCCAACGGGGCGAGTTTGCGCACCAACCCGTAGAGGCCGAAGCTGAAGGTAAGCAGGAGGGCGACCCAGGGGATTTGTCCGACGGGTACGGCCAGCCAGAGGATGCCGACCACGGCCAATACGACGGCGGCGGCCTGACGGCGGTTGAGTTTTTCGCCAAACACCAGCCGGCCGAGCAGGATGTTGAACAACGGCGAGACAAAATAACCCAAGCTGGCATCCAATACATGACCGTTGGTAATCGCCCAAAGGTAAATCAACCAGTTCATGGCGATGCAAAACGCGCTGACGGCAAACAAGGCGATGGTTTTCGGCTGCCCCCATGCGCGGAAGAAATCGGCTTTCTGCCGGCTGAATGCCAAAAACAAAACGGCAAACGCCGCCGACCATACAATGCGCTGCGCCAACAGTTGGTCTGCGCCGATGGGGGCGTGGTTGAGCGGATACCAGTAAAGCGGGAAAAGCCCCCAAATGGCATAACAGCCGAGGGCGTAGAACAGGCCTTTGCGTGTTTCGTCGGCAGAGTGATTCATGAATTATCCGGAGTGCGGCCAATGGCGGCGGATTGGGCTTCATCCGCTATGGCGCAGGTTTGAAGGAAGGTTGCAACGCAAATTATACAAGGTTACGGAAAGGCCGGCAGAAATACCCCTGCCGGCCTTTGGTTTTAGCGGATTTCAGACGGCCTTACCAATAGCCCAAAGCCTTCCACCATATTCCGCCGACAACCACAAACACCAGCAGGTTTACCACGCTCATCACAAAGCCCGCCTTCCACCATTCGCCCAGCGTCGTATAACCCGAACCGAAAATAACGGGCGCGGTGCCGGTGGCGTAGTGGGTCAGCGTCATCATCAGGCTGGATACGGCGGCAATCATCAGGCCGAAAGCCATCGGCGGCGCACCCAAAAACAGCCCTGCGGCATAAAACGCGCCGAGCATCGCCGTGATGTGGGCAGTGGTGCTGGCGAACATATAGTGCGCGTACATATAAATCAGCAGCAGCAAGGCCGACGCGCCGACCCAGCCCATGCCGGTATTTTTAATGCCGCTGCCCAGCATATCCGAAAACCAGCCGATCAGGCCGAGCTTGTTCAAGAAAGAGGCCATCATCACCAGCGCGGAGAACCATACCACCGTATCCCATGCGCCTTTTTCCTTCAATACGTCATCCCAAGTCAGCACGCCCGACAAAAGCAGCAGCGACAGGCCGATAAAGGCGGTGGCGGTGGGATTGACGGCGAAAGCCTTGCCGAAAATCATGGCCGGAATGCCCGCCCACAAAACCAGCAACACGGCAAAAATCGCCAACATGATTTTCTCGCCGCGGTTCATCGCCCCCTGCTCCTTCAGGCGGTCTTTGGCAAACTGCGCCGCGTTGGGGGTTTCCTTGATTTCGGGCGGATAAACGAAATACAGCACCAGCGGCATCAGGAACATCGCCACCAAGCCCGGCAGCAGCATCGCCAAAGCCCAAGTGCCCCAGCTCAAATGAATCTCGCTGTTGGTGGCTTTGGCAATCAAATCGACCACCAGCGGATTGGGTGCGGTGGCGGTGATGAACATCGCCGAAGTAATCGGATTGCTGTGGTAGTTCACCAAAGCCAAATAGCGGCCGATTCGGCCCTGCGTTCCTTTTTCGGGGTCGGAATCATAGCTGGACGAAATCGCCTTCATCACGGGGTGGATGATGCCGCCGCCGCGCGCGGTGTTGCTGGGCGTTACCGGCGCGAGAATCAGCTCCGACAAGGCCAGGCTGTAGCCAATGCCCAGCGTTTTCTTGCCGAACAGCGAAATAAAATAATAGCCGATGCGCGCGCCCAGGCCGGTTTTCAAAATCCCGCGCGAGATCATAATTGAAATACCGATCAGCCAAATCAGCGGGTCGGCAAACGAACTTAATGCGTCCTTAATCGCCATTTCCGCCGGTTTTTTAATCGGATTGCCGTCCGCGCCCAATTCCGGTACCGTTACCTGCGTTACCGCCACCAGCATCACGGCGATAATCGACAATGCCCCGATTGGCATCGCCTTGCCGATAATCGCCGCAATCACGCCGACAAACATCGCCAACAAATGCCAAGCCTGCGGCGTTACGCCGTCAGGAACGGGGATGACGAACCAAATCAATAATGCTAAGCCCAGCGCAATCGCAGCGGGGATGGGTTTGAAACCGATTTTGTTCATAACCTGCACTCCTTTCTGAATCGACAACATATGGAAAGCAAACAACGCTACTATACGCCGACCGGCATCATTTGTAAGTGAACTACGATAATATTTCTCAATAACTACCTAAAAACCGATTGCGGCCGCCAATATGGCAGCCTTATTAAACTTTACTACATACACGGAAGACACGGGTTGAAATCTAAATAAAACGGCATGGCGGAGTGGATGATGCGTCGGTTTCAAGCCGATTCGCGATTTATTCGGGGGTAAAAGTCCCGTTTGGCAAAAAGGCCGTCTGAAAACGGGATTGGCGAAAAAATCCCTGTTTTCAGACGGCCTCTTGCCTATGGGTGCGGTGCAATCAGTCGTGTACTTTCAGCAGTTCCACTTCAAACACCAGCGTGGCGTTCGGCGGAATCACGCCGCCTGCGCCGCGTGCGCCGTAGCCCATTTCCGGCGGAATGGTCAGTTTGCGTTTGCCGCCTTCGCGCATGCCGCCGAAGCCTTCGTCCCAGCCGCGTATTACTTGTCCGACGCCCAGCGTGATGGTCAGCGGCTGGCGGCGGTCGAGGCTGGAATCGAATTTGGTGCCGTCGGTCAGGTAGCCGCTGTAATGCACGGTGATTTCCTTGCCTTTCTCGGCGGTTTTACCGCTGCCGGTTTCAATATCTTCAATAATCAGGGTCATGATGTTTCCTTTCTTGTCAGTGGGAAAATAAGGCTTTCAGGCCGTCTGAAAACAGGTTTTTGCCGAATGAAAGCCGTCCGGCAAAGCGTTGGTGCTTTTTCAGACGGCCTTTTTGCGTCAGACGACGGCGTTCAGGTAGGAGAGGGTGATAAAGCGTTTTTCGCTGTCGATTTCGGCAATTTTGAGTTTGACCGTGGTGCGCGGCGGCAGTTCGGGCGGGATGCCGGTCGCGCGGACGACCAGCGGCAGGCCGTCGATGCGGACAAGGTCTTCTTTCAAGATTTGCGCCTGCGTTTCAACGGCGTTTTGCTGCTCCAGCCAGACGAGGCTCCAATAGCTTTCCAAGTCGCGCTGGAAATCCTGATAGGCGGTGTAGGCGGATTCGAAGTTGCCGACTTCGGCAAACAGGCCGGGATCGCCGTTTTTAAAGCGGGCTTCGGCGGCGGGGTCGATCAGGCTGATGAGTTGTTTTTGATTGACATAGTCGGCGGCGCGGCGTAGGGGCGAGGTAAACCAGCCGTAGTGTCGCACGCCCATGCCGATGTGCGGTTCGGATTTGGTGCTCATCCGTACTTTGCCCAAAGCCGGCTGGACGCGGAACAGGCCGGGCAGGCCGTTGTCGTGCAGCATTTCCGCCCAGGTGCTGTTGGCCAGAATCATCATTTCGCTCACCAGTGTGTCGATGAGCGAACCGCGTTCGCGCCTGCTGATTTGCACTTGGCCGTCTGAAAGCAGTTCGATGCCGTAGTCGTATTGCGGCGGCCGGTCGGGTTCGTATTTGCCGCGCTGTTTTTGCAATTCGACGGCCAGGCGGTAGAACCAGGCCAAGTCGTCGTGGTGCGGGAAGGCGTTGCCGCCCTCCAGGCCGGTTTCGCGGTTGAAGTGCGGTTCTATGGTTTGGATGCGCAGGTTGTCGGCAATGGCGACGCGCTCGATTTTGCATTCGGGCCTGCCCACGCGCCACCCGGCATCGACGTCGAAATAGATGCTGACGGCAGGCTGTGTTTTGCCTTCGTCCAGGCTGAAGGCCGCAACCCATTCGTCGGGCAGCATGGTGATTTTGCCGCCGGGGAAATAGGCGGTGCTTTGGCGTTGGAAGATGATTTTTTCCATGGCGTCGCCGGCCTGTACGGCCAGCGCGGGGGCGGCGATGTGGATGCCGATTCGGCGGCCGCCGTCCGGCAGGTTTTGCACGGAAAGCGCGTCGTCCACTTCGGTGGTGGAGTCGTCGTCGATGGAAAAGGCGGCGATGCCTTCGGCTTGCGGCAGGTCGGCGGTGTCGGGAACGGGCGGTGCGGCGCACTCTCGCGGGAAATGCCGCAGTTTGAAGCCGTCGAGCAGGTATTGCGGCAGGGATTGGATGCCGCCTGTTTGCTTCGCCAGTTCGTAAAACGAGAGTTTCAGGCTGTCGGCGGCTTTGGCAAAGGCTTTGTAGGTCAGCGACTGTTTGTCCGGCATGTGGAGGATGGCCGGCAGGTCGGCAGCGATTTCCGGCGGCAGTTCCCCGTTTTTCAGACGGCCTGTCCATTCCTCCATCAGGGCTTCCTGTTGTTTTTTGCGCTCGATGGCGGCCAGTGCCTGTTTCAGGGTTTCTTCCGGCGCGGCTTTGAAAACGCCTTTGGCTTTTTTGTAGAAGTACATCGGCGCGGCGTAGAGGGCGATCAGTGTCGCGGCGAGTTCGGTTTTGGACGGGGCGTGTCCGAAATATTCTTCGGCGGCGGCGGCGGCGGTGAATTCTTCTTCGCCGCAGGTTTCCCACAGCAGGTCAGTGTCGATTTCGGCGGCTTCGTTTTGCGCTTTTTCGAGAAAGGCGGGCATGTCGCCGTCAAACTCGGCAAAAACGTTGGCGGCTTTGACTTTGGTGCGCTTGCCGTGCTGGGTATCGGCCTGATAGGTGGAGTCGTTTTTCTGGATGACGGCGGCCACTTTGAATTGGCCGGATTCTTCGTAAAATATGTTCATGGTCGGGGGAGGGCTTTAAAACGGGATAAAGGCCGTCTGAAAAGGTTTTTCAGACGGCCTGGGAAATGGGCGGCACTCAGTCGGCAAACTGTTTTTTCATCCGTTCGCGGCGTTCCTGCGCTTCAACGGACAGGGTGGCGGTCGGCCGTGCCAGCAGGCGTTTGAGGCCGATGGGCTCGCCCGTGTCTTGGCAGTAGCCGTATTCGCCTTCGTCTATCAGGCGGATGGTGGCTTGGATTTTACCCAGCAGTTTGCGTTCGCGGTCGCGGGTGCGCAGTTCGAGCGCGTATTCTTCTTCCTGTGTGGCGCGGTCGGCCGGATCGGGAGCCGTTTCGTGCTTTTTCAGCTCGATGGCGGTGTTGGACGCGTTTTCAATCAGTTCGTCCTGTTGTTTGACCAGCAACTCGCGGAAAAACGCCAGCTGGTCTTCATTCATGTATTCTTCTTCCGGACCGTTCCAGTTGATGATGTCTTGTTCGGTCAGTTTGGCCATAACGGTTCCTCTTTTGGTTTTATGGTCTGAAATCGCCGCGCCGCAAAATCGGCTGCCGCAGGATTCGGTACAGATGGATTTCCGGCTGCCAATTGCTTGTAATGACTTCGGTTTTCGTCATAAACAGCCGCATCCGCGCCAAATGAGAGGCGGCATCATAGCATGATTTGCCGATTTAACCTTTATTTTTCATTTTATTACATTTTTTAATCATAGGCGTTGCCGCATTACCAAATCAGCCATAAGTTCAGCCTGCCGGTCAGTGCGGGTAGGGCTTGCGTCAGCCAGAGCCAAAGCAGTACCGACGGCGGAAGGGCGGAAAGTTTGCGCGGCAGGCGCAGGCCGGAAAACGGGCGGCATATGGGACGGCAGATGCGGTTTAGGCTGTCGGCCAAAGCATCGTTTTCCGTCTGCCGCAGGGCGTGGAGGAGCAGGCAGCAGAGCAGGGCGTATGCCGCCGCTTCGGAAAAAGCCAGCACGGCAAACAGCCAGGCGGCGGCAAAGCCTTTGCCGCCGGAGAACAAGGTTTCGTTGTTCAGCCATAACAGGGCGGTGCAGGCGGCATAATCGACGGCCGCTGCGGCCAGCAGGCAGGCACCGTCCCAACGGTGCAGCGGCGGGACGACCCGGCGCAGCGGTTCAACTAGGAAGTCGGTGGCACGGCGGCACAGCCGCAAGAGCGGATGGGAATGCGGCAGCTTTGCGGCCTGAAGCAGAAACCTTATCCAGCACAAGGTGGCAAACAGGCAGGCGGCCAGCAATATCGCGCGAACCCACATGTTCAGACGGCCTCAAACTGTTTGGCCAACTCCCGCGAACGGTTGACGCACGCCACCACGCCTTTGGTGATGGTTTCGGCAACTTGCCCGGCCTTAAAGGTTTCGATGGCCTCGTGGGTGGTGCCGCCTTTGGAGGTAACGTTTTGCTGCAATACGGCGAAATCCTCCCCTGTCTGCTCGGCCAATGCGACGGCTCCTTTGAAGGTTGCCAAACTCAGCCTGTGCGCCTCTTCTTCGCCGAACCCCTGCTGACGGGCCGCCTGTTTCAGCGCATCCAGCAGATAAAACACATAGGCCGGCCCGCTGCCGCTGATGCCGGTAATATCGTGCAGCCGCTCTTCGCCGTCGAGCCATACGGTGATGCCGACCGCACGCATAATACTGTCTGCCGCGGCTTTGTCTTGGTCGGAAACGCTGTCGTCGGCAAACATCCCCGACACCCCCAAACCGATTTTTCCCGGCGTATTCGGCATCACGCGGACAATGCGGCGCGTTCCGCCCAGATAGTGGCTTAAGGTGGCGATACTCAATCCGGCGGCGACGGACAACACCAGCGCGCCGTTGGTTTGCACGCCTTGGCAGGCGGCCTGCATGTCCTGCGGTTTGACCGCCAATACCAGCACGTCGTCCGCTGTCAGTTCGGGCAGCTTTTCAGATACGGACACGCCCAACTCCTCTGCCAGACGTTCGCGTTTTTCTTTGCCTCGGTTGGCAATGTGCACCCGATGGCCGCCCTGCCTGACCAATCCGCCCGCAATCGCGGCAGCCATATTGCCGCCGCCCAAGAAATAGATGTTCATTTTGCAACCCTCCTATCCTGTTCTATTCATGAGGCCGTCTGAAAAACATGTTCAGACGGCCTCATCACGATTTATTTGCTGTAATCCCGTCGGCCGAAAATCGCACTGCCGATGCGGACGTGGGTTGCACCGCATGCGACGGCAATCTCCATATCACCTGACATGCCCATAGACAATACGTCCGCCGCCACGCCTGCCGCATTCAATTCCGCCAACAGCGCCCGCATCCGGCCGAATGCTTCACGCAGTTCCGCCTCGCCGGCATCGGCCTTCGCCACGCACATCAACCCGCGCATTTTGAGGTTCGGCAACTTCGCCACTTCACAGGCCAGCGCAACCGCCTCATCCGGCGCGACACCGTGTTTGGCCGCCTCGCCCGCAATATTCACTTCGATGCACACCTGTAGCGGCGGCATTTCAGACGGCCTCTGCGTGCTCAAACGTTGGGCGGTTTTCAGACGGCCTATGGTATGTACCCAGTGGGCGCGTTCGGCCACGAATTTGGTTTTATTCGACTGCACGTCGCCGATGATGTGCCACACGATGTCGGACAAATCGGCCAAATCCTCGGTTTTTTCATACCATTCCTGAATATAGTTTTCGCCGAAATCGCGCTGTCCGGCGGCATACACTTCGCGGATGTTGCCGGCGGGAAAGGTTTTACCCACTGCCACCAGCCGCACGCTTTCAGACGGCCTGCCTGCCTCGGCGGCGGCACGGGCAATGCCCGAACATACATTTTGGTAATTCTGTTGCAGGGTTGTCATCTTAACTGCCTGTTATTCGTGATTTTTTAAAAAATACGCAGATTTACATGGAATAAAGCGTTATTCTTATTTAAAATACCATGTTATTTTTTGCAAGAAATTGTAACGTAAAAAGACAAAGGCCACATTATGCAAATTACCGACTTACTCGCGTTCGGCGTGAAAAACAAAGCATCCGACTTACACCTCTCTGCCGGTCTGCCGCCGATGATCCGCGTACACGGCGACGTTCGCCGCATCAACCTGCCCGAAATGAATGCCGAAGAAGTCGGCCACATGATCACCTCGGTGATGAATGACCTGCAACGTAAAAATTACCAGCAAAATCTGGAGACCGACTTTTCCTTCGAACTGCCCAACGTGGCCCGTTTCCGTGTGAACGCGTTCAATACCAACCGCGGCCCGGCCGCCGTATTTCGTACGATTCCGAGTAGAGTACTAACGTTGGAAGAACTGAAAGCCCCGCGCATTTTCCAAAAAATCTCCGAAAACCCGCGCGGCCTGGTGTTGGTAACCGGCCCGACCGGTTCGGGCAAATCCACCACGCTGGCGGCGATGATCAACTACATCAACGAAACCCAATCGTCCCACATCCTGACCATCGAAGACCCGATCGAGTTCGTGCACGAAAGTAAAAAATGTCTGATTAACCAGCGTGAATTGCATGAACATACCCACAGCTTCGCCAACGCCCTGCGTTCCGCCCTTCGTGAAGACCCGGATGTGATTCTGGTGGGTGAGATGCGTGACCCGGAAACCATCGGCCTCGCACTGACCGCCGCCGAAACCGGCCACTTGGTATTCGGTACGCTGCACACCACCGGCGCCGCCAAAACCGTAGACCGTATCGTCGACGTATTCCCTGCCGGCGAAAAAGAAATGGTGCGTTCGATGCTGTCCGAATCCCTGCGTGCGGTCATTTCGCAAACCTTGCTGAAGACGCGCGACGGACAAGGCCGTGTTGCCGCCCATGAAATCCTGATTTCCACCGCTGCCGTGCGCAACCTGATCCGCGAAAACAAAATCGCCCAAATCGGTTCCGCCCTGCAAACCGGCCAATCGCATGGCATGCAAACCCTCGACCAATCTTTGCAGGCCTTGGTACGCACCGGCGTCATCTCCCAAGAGACCGCCCGCGCCAAAGCACAAAACGCCGACTTTATGTAATTCACGGACGGAGAACCATCATGAGCGAAACACAAAATTTAAACAATCTGTTAAACGAAATCGTGGCGGATTACTCCGGTGGCGAAAACCCGCACCTGAAAAAAGACAGTCCGGCAGAAATCGGCAAACACCTGCACCCGATTTTGGCACGCATGTGCGAGGAAGCGGAAAAACGCGGTGCCTCGGATATCTTTATCAGCTCCGGTTTTCCTCCTTCGGTTAAAATCGACGGCAATATGATTCCCGTACCGCTGCCCGCATTAACCGCCATCGATACGGAAAAAATTGTTGCTTCCACCATGAATGAGCAGCAACAGGCCGATTTTGCAGAACAATTGGAAATCAACTATTCCGTCCAATCCAAAGGCAACGTGCGTTATCGTGTCAACGCCTATCACGAACAAGGCCGCTGCGGCTTGGTAATGCGCCGCATCAATACCGATATTCCTTCTGTGGAAGATTTGGCCCTGCCGTTGAAACTGAAAGAGTTGGTCATGCAGAAGCGCGGTCTGTTGGTTTTGGCCGGTGCCACCGGTTCGGGTAAATCCACCTCGATGGCAGCCATGCTTGACCACCGCAACCGCAACTTGGCCGGCCACATCATCACCATCGAAGACCCGATCGAATACCTGCACGTTCCACGCCGTTCCATCATTACCCAGCGCGAAATCGGCATCGATACCGCGAATTGGGAAATTGCCGTGCAAAGTGCGATGCGTCAGGCGCCGGATGTAGTCTGTGTGGGTGAGGTGCGTTCCGTAGACAGTATGGAATACGCCCTTCAGCTGGCGCAAACCGGCCACCTGTGTATCTTCACCATCCACGCCACCACGGCCAACCAAACCATCGAACGTATTATGAACCTGTATCCCGAAGAGCGGCATAAACAGGTATTGATTGATTTGGCGATGAACCTGGTGGGCATTATCGGCCAGCGTCTTGTGGTGAAAAAAGGCGGCAAAGGGCGTACTGCCATTGTTGATTTGATGATTAACACACCTGCCGTGCAAGACTTGGTATTTAAGGGCGATCTGATGGGCATTAAAGACCTGATGACGCGCGGCCAGGGCGACGGCATGCAAACTTTCGACCAGCACTTGTTCGACCTTTATGTTGCCGGCACCATCGACTATGACGAGGCCATCCGCCAGGCCGACTCTGCCAACGACTTGCGCCTGCGCATCCAGTTGTACGAAGAAGGCAATAAAACCGAGCACATTTTCGACCGTGTTAGCGATTTGAACCTGATTTAGCCTGGTTGGACAAATCCATAGGCGGCCTGCTTTTTCGACAGGCCGCCTGCTGTTGTAATTTGGATTTGAGGCCGTCTGAAAATGTTTTCAGACGGCCTCAAATCATTTATCTGCCCTGCCGTGTAAAACGCAAATTATGCCGTTCCGACACGAAACCGTGTAGCGGCATATCGTGTGTTTCGTGCGGCAGGCTGTCGGCAAGCTGGCAGGAAAAACCGACGGCGATGCGCAGCGGCCGTCCGAAACGGCAGCGCGCGAGAGTGGCATCGTAATAGCCGCCGTTTTGCCCCAGCCTGTAACCCTGCCGGTCGGCGGCAACCACGGGCAGCAGCATCACATCAAGCCGGTCGGCGCGGACTTTGCGTCCGGCAAACTGCGGCACATGCAGGCGGCTGCGGCCGCGTTTGCGTTCCGCCTGTGCGTTTGCGCAGTAAGGTGTGAACCACATCCGTTTCCTGTCCGGTTCGATATAGGGCAGGTAAACGGTTGCGCCGCGTTCTGAGGCCGTCTGAAAGAGGGCGGAGAGGTTCAGTTCGCTGCCCATTGCCCAGTAGGCGGCGATTTTTTTGCCCCGTTTGACCAGCGGTTTCAGACGGCGTATGACGGCCTGTTCTGCACGCCGGCGTTCGTTCCGCCCCAGGCGGTTGCGCTCGGTGCGGAACAGGCGGCGCAATTCGTTTTTTTGCTGCCTGACGGTTTGGTTCATGATGTTTGTCCTGTCGATGAAACAAGAGGCCGTCTGAATTTCAGACGGCCTCGAAACGGTTACAGCGCTTTCCAGCGTGCCTGCGATTCGCGGATGACGGCTTTGGCTTCTTCAATGTCGCCCCAGTGCTCCACTTTGGTCGTGCCCGGTTTTTTCAGGTCTTTGTAGTGGTTGAAGTGGAACTCGATCTGCTTGATCAGCTGCTGCGGCAGGTCGGCCAAACTGTTGTAAGCGTTGCCGGTATGGCGGTCGTCGGCGGGAACGACCACGATTTTGTCGTCCACTTCGCCGTCGTCGACAAACTTCATCACGCCGATGACTTTGGCTTCGAGGAAGATGCCGGTCGGCAGCGGGATGTCGGTGATGATGAGCGCGTCCAACTCGTCGCCGTCTTCGTCCAGCGTCTGCGGGATGAAGCCGTAGTTGGTCGGCTTGGCAAAGGCCAAAGGCTCGACACGGTCAAGCTGCATCACGGCCAGTTTGCGGTTCCATTCGATTTTGTGGTTTGAGCCTGCGGGGATTTCGACCACCACGTTGATGATGCCGCCGTCTACATCGCCTGCATCGAGAATCTGGTTGAAGTCAGCCATTTTATCGTCCTTTTCAATCGGGTTTGCAAAGCGGCCGATTATAGCAGGCCGTCTGAAAAAACGGCCGAATAATCTCGTGCCGCGCGGTATAATCGCCCTCCGTTCCCATTTGCAGAAAGAACCCGCCATGTGGCATATCGTCGCCATCGGCTATATTTTCGTTACCCTGATGTTTTCCATTGCCCAGCCCGGCCTGGCGCGCAAGTTGATTTATCTGACGTTTTTTACCATTTTGCCCACACTGTTTATGTTTTGGGCCGCTTTTATCCGTTTGCGCAACAAAAAAATGAAGCGTGAGGAAGAAGAAAACGACAGAACCTTGCCCGAATAAACCGTTCCCTATATAATCCCGCAGCTTTTTTTCTAAAAGCATTTTTTTATTTTCCCCAACGCTCGCACTTCGCGCCTTAAAGGGTGTCCCATGACGGGATTCTTGCGCGGGTGTCTGCAATAACCCTTTTAAAGGAAAACAAATGTCTCAAGTTACAATGCGTCAAATGCTGGAAGCCGGCGTACACTTCGGCCACCAAACCCGCCTCTGGAACCCGAAAATGGCCCAATACATTTTCGGTTCGCGCAACAAAATCCACATCATCAACCTGGAAAAAACCCTGCCGCTGTTCTTGGAAGCCCAAGAAGCCGTACGCCGCCTGGTTGCCAACAAAGGCAACATCCTGTTTGTCGGCACCAAACGTCAGGCCCGCGAAATCATCCGCGAAGAAGCCGAGCGCGCCGGTATGCCTTATGTGGATCACCGCTGGTTGGGCGGCATGCTGACCAACTACAAAACCGTTAAACAGTCCATCAAACGCTTGGAAGAAAAAACTGCCGTTTTGGCCAACGCCGAAACCAGCGGTTACAGCAAAAAAGAATTGCTGGACATGACCCGCGAAGTGGAAAAACTGGAACGCTCTCTGGGCGGTATCAAAAACATGAAAGGCCTGCCTGATGCCATTTTCGTCATCGACACCGGTTATCAGCACGGCACTTTGGTTGAAGCGGCCAAACTGGGCATCCCCGTTATCGCCGTTGTCGATACCAACAACAGCCCCGAAGGCGTGAAACACGTTATTCCGGGCAATGACGACTCAGCCAAAGCCATCCGCCTGTACTGCCGAGGCATCGCCGACGCGGTTCTGGAAGGTAAAAACCAAGCTCTGGCCGAAACCGTAGCCGCCGCACAGGCCGCTGCTGCTGCCGAATAAACCCGTTTGCACGGCAGGCCGTCTGAAAACCTTTCAGACGGCCTGAAACCTTAATAATTGGAGATAAAACATGGCTGAAATTACAGCAAAAATGGTTGCCGACCTGCGCGCCGCCACCGGTTTGGGCATGATGGAATGCAAAAAAGCATTGGTTGAAGCAGAAGGCAATTTCGAAAAAGCCGAAGAAATCCTGCGCATCAAATCCGGCGCGAAAGCGGGCAAACTGGCCGGCCGTACCGCTGCCGAAGGCGTATTGGCTTACGCCATCAATGGCAATGTCGGCGCATTGGTTGAAGTAAACTGCGAAACCGACTTCGTTGCTAAAGATGCAGGCTTCGTAGAATTCGCCAACTTCGTTGCGAAAACCGCTGCCGAGAAAAAACCGGCTACCGTTGAAGAACTGAGCGAACTGGTTGAAGCAGAACGCAAAGCCATCATCGCCAAATTGGGCGAGAACATGTCTGTCCGCCGCTTCCAAGTCATCGACACCGCCAACCAACTGGTTGCCTACATCCACGGTGCATTGGCTACCGAAGGCGTATTGGTTGAGTTTAAAGGCTCTGAAGACGTAGCGCGTAAAATCGGTATGCACATCGTTGCCGCCAAACCGCAATGCGTTACCGAAGCCGAAGTGGATGCTGAAACCGTTGAGAAAGAACGCCACATCTACACCGAGCAAGCCATCGCTTCCGGCAAGCCTGCCGAAATCGCCGCTAAAATGGTGGAAGGCCGTATCCGCAAATTCTTGGCCGAAATCACCCTGAACGGCCAAGCATTCGTCATGAACCCTGACCAAACCGTTGCCCAATTCGCTAAAGAAAACGGCACCGAAGTGGTCAGCTTCGTACGCTACAAAGTAGGCGACGGCATAGAGAAAAAAGCTGTCGACTACGCAGCCGAAGTTGCCGCTGCTGCTAAAGTGTAATATCGCTTTGCATGATAGAAAACACCCGCATTCCAGCGGGTGTTTTTGTTTGTCTTGTGTAGCGAAGATGAGGTTCGTTGCCATGAATACCGGGCAACGGGCGAAACGCTTTATTCATACGACTGTTGCTAGAGATAAGGTGTTGGTGCGGAGCCGTATTTACAATAAGCAGGTTATTTGTATCGTTACCGACTTTTGTATGGCCATACTCAGACCAAGCGGCTGTTCCAAAAATTATGAGTTTGATATTCATACTTTCAGACGGCCTGACTTGCCTGCTGCGGCTTCCGTTCAATATCTTTCCGCCTTATAACCGAACAGGCCGACAAATTTGCAGTTTCCCGCTTTTTTCGCAACGTTTCGGCAAACTTTGGAATTTCTGCCGGTCGGGTGTGAACAGGTTGTTTGCTTTGACGTGTGAATTATTTGATACTTCTGGTTTCATTTGTTTTTCAGTCATCATTCGGATGATTCCCCCCAATGGGGCAGGTTCGGGATTTCCAATCCGAACAATTCCAAGGCGCGGCCGACGCTGTGGATTAAAATATCGTCCACGCTTTGCGGCTTGTGATAAAAAGCGGGAACGGGCGGGAAAACGATGCCGCCCATTTCCGTTACCCGCCGCATATTGTCCAGATGTGCCAGATTCAGCGGCGTTTCGCGCACCATCAACACCAACCGCCGCCGCTCTTTCAGGGCGACATCCGCCGCCCGCGTCAAAAGGTTGTCGCCCCAGCCCTGCGCCACGGCCGCCAGCGTCCGCATCGAGCAGGGGGCGACCAGCATTCCCAGCGTTTGAAACGAACCGCTGGCAATCGGGGCGGCCAGGTTGCCGACCGGATACACCGCGTCGGCCAGCGCGTATACTTCTTCGCGGCACAAATCCGTTTCCTGCCCCCTTGTCAGCTCCGCCCCTTTGGACACTACCAGGTGCGTTTCCATATCCGCCGCCTGCCGCAAAAGCCGAAGCGCGGTGTGGCCGTATTGGAAACCGCTGGCGCCGCTGATGCCGACGACGATGCGTTGTTTTGCCATGAATATTCCTTTTTTGTTTTAGAGGCCGTCTGAAACCTTTCAGACGGCCTTTCGGGTTTAACGGTGCAGTGCGGCGGTTTTCAGCCAGGCCAGTATTTCGCGCGACAGTTTCCGCAGGTAGTTCGGCGTAGAATCGCCGCAGGAGCCCGAAGCATGAAGGCGGACGGTTTTGCCCGGCCAATGCCGTTTGGCCAGCCATTCGGCACGGGCGAGGTGGAAGGCATCGCTGACAATGATGATTTGTTCGGCATCGTGCAGCAGGGGCGCGCTGAAGGCGATGTTTTCGTAAGTGCTTTCGGAACGCGGTTCGATGCGGATTTTATCCGCAGGCACGCCCATGGATACGGCCATATCGCGCATGGCTTCGGCCTCGTTGCTGCCGTCGCCGTCGGTGCCGCCGCTCATCAGCAGCCCGCCGGCCAAGCCCTGCCTGTATAGGGCGACTCCCGCCTCCACCCGCGAACGCAAACAGGGATTGGGTGCGCCTTTGCGGTTTACCGAGTTGCCCAAGACGACGGCGATGTCGGCGGGCGTTGGATTTTCAGATGGCCTGCTTTCTGCCTTGAGTGCCCAAAGATGCAGTTGTGCCAGCGCGGCCGCCCAGCCGGTTAGGAAGACGATGGCGGAGACTATCAGTAGGCGTTTCATCGGGTCGGCCTTTGTCGGGTTTCGAGCCGGTCATGATAGCACAAGGCCGGGCCGCAGCGGATTGTCCGGCTGTATGTATTCGGCTATAATCGCGCCCGCTCTTGAGGGAGTAGCCGTCCGCGCGGCGTTTCGATTGCCGCCGGAACCCGTATCAACATATTTGCCGGCAATCGCGGCATGGTGCGGGTATCTTCTCCAACCGAAGACTGGCAAGACTTAAGGCATATCGTCTGTTCCGTGCGGGGACGGGCGGTGTGTCTTTTTTGTTGCCCGCACGGTTCGGAGCCTGATTATGGAAGCCTTCCTTTCTTCAACCTTCGGGGTGTTCATTGCCGAAATCGGCGATAAAACCCAGTTGCTCACTTTGTTTCTCGCCGCCCGTTTTGCACAAAAAAACGCCGTAATCGCAGGCATTTTTGCCGCCACGCTGCTAAATCATCTGGTGTCGGCCTGGTTGGGTGTATGGCTGGCCGCCTCGGTGTCGCCGGTTTTGGTAAAATGGATTGTCGGCCTCAGTTTTATCGCCGTCGGCCTCTGGCTGCTGAAACCCGATAAAGACGACGACGGCGACAACGGCCGCTGGCTGAAATACGGCGCGTTTGCCGCCACGCTGGTGTTGTTTTTCCTGGCCGAAATCGGCGATAAAACGCAAATCGCCACCGTGTTGCTGGCCGCCCGCTACAACGATTTGGCATGGGTCGTGTCAGGCAGCGTCCTCGGACTGATGCTGGCCAACGTGCCGGTTGCCTATCTGGGCGAAAAAATCATGGCGAAAGTACCTGCCGCCGCCGTCCGCCGTGCCGCCTGCCTGTTGTTCTGCCTGCTCGGCATACTGACCCTTGCGGGCGGCGGCATAGGCTTGTCCTGATGCCGGGCCGTCTGAAAAGTTTGCCAAAGCGGCTGCAGCGTTTAAACCGTCCAAACCTAAATTTACGCAGCGGCCGCTATAATCCCGCCCATTATCAAAACACACATCCAACCATGAAACTGCCTTATCTCGGCATTCTGCTCGGCACGGCACTCCTCTGCCATCCCGTGCAGGCCGTTACCTATATCTGCAAAATCGACGGAAAAGCCGCCTATTCCAGCGTGAAAATCAATTCGAGCTGCCAAAAGTCGCAAATGGACGGCATCAGCGAAGAGCGGCCTAAACAAAAAGCCCAAACGGGCGCGGCTTCCGATGTGGCGGTGGAAAACACCGACCGCGACGACATCAGCGAAATTTGGGAAGAGGCCACCTACGGCACTTACGACGACATCAAAATCTTGCCGCGTGTCAGCGACGGCCCGACCAACAGTGCCGCCCCCAAGCTGGAAGTCAAACTCCGCAACCAGCCGAAGGCACCGCTGAAAACCGCCCCTACCGGCCCTGCGCCGATTCGGACTGCCGCACCCATCTATAATGCGGCACCGTCCAAGCCCAAGCTCAGCCGCAACCAAATCCTGCAAAAGGAAATCGACAACGAACGTGCCGCCCTTGCCCGCACGCGCGGCCAACTCGAACTGACGCGGCAAAAAGGCGGCGACATCGGCGCGCTGAAACAAGCGGTGGACGACCGCGAAGCCAACATCCGCGCCATCGAGCGGGAGATGAAACGCTGAATCCGATGGCAATCCAATGAAAAGGCCGTCTGAAAACCTGAAAATCGGTTTTTCAGACGGCCTTTTCATTGGTGGGCTGTGGGGTGGTGTTAGTTTTGTCATAAGGGAAAGGAGGCCGTCATCACCGTGGAAGCCGCCGGCCATACCTTTGCCTTTATCGCCGAGGAATACGGCGACACCCGCCGCTTCGGCCAAAAAGACTACACCGTTTCAGGTCGCAGCCTGACCGCCTACCTCGGCGCGGACTACGGCAAACCGGGCAGCGGCACTTATCAAAACGCCGCCTATGCCCGCCAAATCGCCGACGCACAGCTTGAGTTCAGCGGCTTTAAAGTCATCGGCTGGCACATCCCCGACTGGTTGGTGGCGGGCGGCAGCTACGCCGTGACCGGCAAAACACCGATGGCCGTTTTGCAGGAGCTGGCCAAAGCGGCGGGCGGTTTCGTCGAAAGCGATCCGCACCTGCCCGTCATCCGCATCAAACCGCGCTGGCCGAAGGCCGCCTGGCAGATTGCCGAAGCCGAGCCCGACGCAACCGTGCCGTCGTCCGTCATCCTGCAAATCGGCGGTCAGCGTACCGTTTCCGAACGCTGCAACGGCGTGTTCGTTTGGGCGGAACACGCCAAAGGCCGCGCCGGCGACGTATACCGTCAGGGCAGCAGCCGGGAACCGCGCGCCGCCGCCCTGACCGATACCCTCTACACCGATACCGACGTTTTAACGGCGGCCGGCATGGCGGCCTTGAGCGATACCGGCATTCACAAAACCGAAACCGTACAGATGCCCGTATCGGAAAAATACGGCATCCCCTTGGCGCAGCTCGGCCAAATCTGGCAGATACAGGAGCCGGAAGGCCACTGGCAGGGTGTGATTACCGGCATCACGCTGACCGTCGAAACCGAAAACGGCGCGCCGAAAATCACACAAAGCGCGGTAATCGACCGCTATATGGACAAATAAGGGAAAGATTGAAAATGAACGTCTTGCAAAGGCTGAACGCCGTCTTGGACAGGAAAAGCACGGGCGTGGCGAAAATCACGGGACACCTCGGCGGCAATGCCTGGGCGGCGCAAAGCCAAACGGGCGGCAACCTGATACTGACGGGCGAAGCGGAGGTGGGCGGACGGGTGTTTTACGATCAGCACACCAACCGCATCACAGGCCGCGCCCCCGATTTGGCCGTTACCGACCTGCCGCTGGTTTGATGCAGCACGACCGGCCCGAAAAGGCCGTCTGAAAACATACAATAAGAAATATCTCATCTAAAGAGGGACGGCGACACACCGGTGCGGGAACACCGATGCGCCAGCCAAGCGGAAAGCACCCGCATGACTTCGAGGCCGTCTTGCCTGTACAGGCAGCGGCGATTGTAAACCAATCGGAGACCATGCACCATGACTATCTACCGCGAACTGCGCTGCGCAGCCTGCAGCAAATTACTGGCCGTTGGCAACGGCACCGTACAAATCAAGTGCCAACGCTGCAAAACAGTAAA
>NZ_KV790810.1:0-29945 GCF_001807735.1 Neisseria sp. HMSC31F04
GGGATGGCCGATTCGGTTCGGTGGATAGGCCGTTTTGTGTAGTAATTATTACGAGCCGTATTGAATAGCAAGATTAGGAAAATCATGTCAAGTTTGCAAGAAAGTAAATTTACGGAAGAAATCGTATTAGATGTCACACGTCATACGCCGAAGCTGCTCACTTTTACGATTAGTCGTCCGGAAACTTACAGATTTTCAGCAGGACAATTTTCTCGTTTAGGCTTTCGTGATGGGAATGGCTATATTTGGCGTGCTTATTCCATTATGTCTGCGGAGTATTCTGATATTTTGGAATATTTTGCCGTCTTGATTCCAGACGGCCCGATGTCTGCGTATTTTATGCAGATGAAGGCCGGAGACACTATTTTGCTCGATAAGAACGCTACAGGTTTTTTGTTGCCTGAACGTTTTATAGACGGTCGAGAGTTGATAATGTTATGTACGGGTTCGGGAATAGCTCCCTTCCTGTCTATTTTGGAGCAACCTGAGGTCTGGCAGAGATTTGAACGTTTAGTATTGGTTCATTCTGTTTCTTATGCTGAGGAATTGATTTTCAGAAATCGGCTTGACGAATTGGCAGATCATCCTTTAGTTGGTGAATACTTTACTAAATTTAGTTTTCTACCAGTATTAACGAGGGAAAAAAATGATGGCGTACTTCACAAACGTTTGCCGGAGTTATTGACGGGAGGGCAATTGTCTGAAGCTTTAGAGCTTCCCTTTACTCCCGAACATACTCGCTTTATGCTCTGTGGTAATCCCGATATGGTTAAAGATACTTTTCAGGCTTTATTGAATATGGGTTTCTCCATGCATCGCAATAAGAATCCAGGACAGATTTTGATGGAAAACGGTTTCTGATTGACTAAACTCAAGTAAATTAAATAATTTTTAGGGCTGTCCAAGAAACTGGACAGCCCTTTTGGTTTTATTGGAATTGATCGAGCACGGGTTTCATTTGCTGTATTGGTGGCTGATTGGTGTGTACATTATCTGGATAATAGCCAATATTTTGTACTCCGGCTTGGCGCAGGATGTGCAGCCAGTTGGTAATTTCTCCTGCGGGTAGAGGACGCTCGCTACGCCAATTGACAGTTTGGAGTTCAAAAACGATTTTTTCAGATGGCAGTCCACTGTTCTGCACGGTTGTTACTAGTCCTTTTAACCATTCGGCGGCTTGAAGACTATCGATTGCTGCTTCATTTTCCATGTAGGGCATAGCCATGATGGCCGTGTAATCATAATGTTTTACGAAAGCCGGCAGACTTTGGGCAAACCATTTCTGTTGATTTTTATCGGTAATAACCCCCGCATAAAGATTACGCGTGGTTTTCATCTGTTCGAGGCCGTTGAAGCTGTAATTTAAGGCAGCTGTTTTAAGGCGTTCACCGTGTTTGATTAAATCTTGTTCTTTTTGTACGGCTTCGCGGCGGTATTGTTCTTCACTGCGCTTTCCGGGTGCGATTTTGCCTTCATTGTCGGTAAGCAGACCGTCATCATGAAAGATGATGCCGTTAAATCGGGCATGAAAGGCCAAGTCTTCATACAAATCTTCCAATAATTTCCGATTTTTTTCGTTATACGGGGAGAGTCGCAGATAATGGGCGGGATCGGGCATTTGGGTACGATGGTCGGTTACATATTCGTAACCTTTTCCTGCATTCACAGCCAACATCGGCATCCAGGCATAAACTTCGGTTTTCGTACGGCTCATTAGTTGCCATGAAACCCGGCTGAATAGGTCTGCACGCATGGGGATACGGCGGTTTGGGAAATAGACGGCATCCGCTGTGCCGTCGCCGTCAGGATCAGCAAATGCTTGAAGATAAACGGTGTTCACGCCCAATTTGCTGATGCGGTCAATCAATGCATCGATATTGCGGTTCATTTGCCGCTCATCTGTGTCATAGATGTAATCCAAATCGACATGGGCTATTTTTTGCGGTCTGTGACGTGGCAGTTGTTCTTGTAAATAGGCTTACAGAAAAGCAGTATCACTGCCTTCATCTAACATTGCACGGCCTATATGGCCGTCTGAAAGACGGTTTAGCCGACGGTCGTAGAGTGAAAAACTACCGTCAAAACCTGTTTTGCGGGCGATATTTACGGCCGTTTGGTTAAACTGCCCATACGGCCAAACGATAATTCTAGGCCTTACTCCGGTATGCCGCTCGATTTTGTCTGCGGACGTTTTCAAATCTGCTTCTATCCTGTGCCGATATTCTTCGGCTGTTTCGTAACGGCCGTTTCGGTAATATCCAGAAAGGGCGGCGGCAAATTCTGAGCCCATAGGGTTTCCGGCCTGACCGCGATGCAGATTGTCGCTATGGGAAGCAATTTCCACCAGACCGCTTTGCTGTAAAGTTTTTATTTGCGGCCAACTTAAAAAGCGATTACGTGGTAACTTGGTCGTGCCATATGGGACATAATCTTTTTCATCCAGCCATGAAGTCACAACGGCTAATACCGCAGGATAACGGTATTGCTGCAACAATGGGAAAACGGTTTGGTAAAAGCTCAAATAGCCGTCGTCAAAAGTCAGTAGGACAGGTTTTTCGGGCAGGCTGCCTTTGCCTGCTTCCGCTTCTTTAATTTGCCGCCAGCTGACGGGTGTATAGCCGTTGTTTTTCAACCAGTCGAAATGCTCGATTAGTTTGCTACGGCTGACCGTGGGGGTATCCGTTTGACCGGACACCTTGCCCTCGACCACATCATGATATGTCAGTACGCCGTAGCGCATTTCGGCCCAAACTTGCCTTATTGGCAGCAAAAGCAGCAAAACAAGTAAAATTCTCATGGAAGTCCTTTTCAGACGGCTGGATGCAACAAAATAGCAATTACAGGATTTTTTGTTTTTTTTAAGAGGGCGCAGTGTTTAAATCAGGTAAAAAATCAAATTTAACATTTAAACCGCCTATAAATAGAATGTATCAGCAATTTAATGTCTTTGTTAAAGATGTAATGATAATAGTACTTGTCAGGCAATCCGCTTTTACATTACATTACACTACATAAGAGCAAACGCTCAACGCCAAGTAAACAAAGGCAATATAGAAATGAGGAAATAGGGCATAACCCACATGCAGTATAAATAAACAGGCTGTCCCATAAGGGCGGCCTGTTTTACGTTGGTCCTTTATTGTCCTTAATAGGCCGTCTGAAAATGCTTCGACACAGTTTTCAGACGGCCTGACAGTAAATCGGCTTTAACGGTGCAGGATAACTTCCAGTACGAATTTGCTGCCCACATAAGCCAGCATCAGGCTGATGAAGCCGACAATCGTCCAAACGGCAGGCCGTTTCCCGCGCCATGCCGTCATACTGCGTTTCAGCAGCAGCCCGGCATAAATAAACCAAGACACGATGCTGAAAATGGTTTTATGCGTGAACGTCATCGGACGGCCGAATACCTCCTCGGCAAAAAACGTACCGCTGATAACCGAAACCGTCAGCAGGGCAAAACCTATCCACATACTTTGAAACATCATCCGCTCCAAACTCAGCAGCGGCGGCAGGAAAGAGCGGGCGGGCGACAGCCTGTGCCGGTGCAAATCGCGGCTCAGCCACAAAATCAGAACGGCTATCAAAGTGGTAATGCCAAACAGGCTGTATGCCAGCAGTGATGAAATAATGTGCAGCATAAACGGCCAGTCCGTTATCCGGTAGGATTCCACATGGCCGGGGAAGAGTATTGCCAGCAACATGAACAAGACGGACAAGGGGTACAGCAGCAGCTGCAAACCGCGCAGGCGATAGAAGAAACTGCCCATCAGATACAGCATCAGCATCAACCACACAATCACCGCCGACGCATACCCGAAGCCCATAATCAACGTCTGATTGGCCAGCGGCGGCAACATAATCATCAGGCCGTGCGGCAGCAGGGAGCCGGCCAAAACGGCCAATTCCCAGCGCAGCGGATAGTCGGCGGCATTTTTCTTCAAACGCCAAAACCAAACGAATCCCGCCAGCGCGGCATAAACAAGTGTCAAACAAATCATCATAACCGGCATAGCAAACTTCCCGACCTGCGCATATCCACTATGACGCAGGTAGTGTAAAATGCGCCGATTTTATCAAATAACACTGTCCGCGTGGCAGCTTATGAAGGAAGTCCATGTTAGACAATCTGACCAACCGGTTTTATTCCGTTTTCAAAAATATCCGCGGCGTGGCGACGCTGAATGAAGAAAACATCAAGCCCGCCCTGCGCGAAGTCCGTTTGGCGTTACTGGAGGCGGATGTCGCCTTGCCGGTCGTACGCGATTTCATCAACAACGTTAAAGAGAAGGCAGTCGGGCAGGAAATCAACGACAACCTGACGGCAGAACAGGCCTTCATCACCATCGTCAATCAGGCACTGATCGAACTGATGGGCAAGGAAAACAGCAAATTGGATTTGGCGGTTGCCCCGCCTGCCGTCGTATTAATGGCCGGTTTGCAGGGGGCGGGTAAAACCACCACCGTCGGCAAATTGGCCAAGCTGCTGAAAACGGTTGATAAAAAGAAAAAAATCCTCGTTGTTTCAGCCGACGTGTACCGCCCCGCCGCCATCGAGCAACTGCGTTTGCTGGCCGAGCAGGTGCAGGTTGATTTCTTCCCTTCGGATACGACGCAAAAGCCCGTCGATATTGCTTTGGCAGCTTTAAACCATGCCAAGCGCGGTTTTTACGACGTGCTGATGGTGGATACCGCCGGACGTTTGGCCATCGATCAGGAAATGATGGACGAAATCAAGGCACTCCATGCGGCGGTCAATCCCGTGGAAACCCTGTTCGTCGTCGATGCGATGCTGGGTCAGGACGCGGTCAATACGGCGCAGGCCTTTAACGAGGCGTTGCCGCTGACCGGCGTGGTGCTGACTAAAATGGACGGCGATTCGCGCGGCGGTGCGGCCTTGTCTGTGCGCCAAGTGACCGGCAAACCGATTAAATTCATTGGTGTGGGCGAAAAAATCGACGGCTTGGAAGCCTTTCACCCCGACCGTATCGCCAGCCGGATTTTGGGCATGGGCGACGTTTTGACCTTGGTGGAAGATGTCCAAAAAGGCATAGACGAAGCCGCCGCCGCCGAAATGGCGAAAAAACTGCGCAAGGGCAAGAGCTTCGACCTGAATGACTTCAAAGCGCAAATCCAGCAGATGCGGAATATGGGCGGTTTGGAGAACCTGATGTCGAAAATGCCCGGCGAAATCGGCCAGCTTTCCAAACAGATTCCCGAAGGCACGGCGGAAAAAGCGATGGGGCATGTCGAAGCCATCATCAATTCGATGACGCCGAAAGAGCGTGCCAATCCCGCCTTAATCAAGGCAAGCCGCAAACGCCGCATCGCGGCCGGTTCGGGTACCACGGTTCAGGAAGTCAATAAAATGTTGAACCAGTTCGAGCAGTCGCAGAAAATGATGAAAATGTTCAGCGGGCAGAATATGCGCAAGCTGATGAGCATGGCCAAGGGAATGAAGGGCTTGTTCCCCGGTATGAAATAAGCCGAACGGCTGGTGTGATGGCGGATAGGTTTTAAACAGGCATCCTGTTGCAGTTGTCCGCTTATGGAAAAGAGGCCGTCTGAAAGGCCTGAACCGCACCCCGGCAGTTGGATAATCTTCCAGCCGCCGGGGTGCAATTTTCAGACCGTGCGTATCAATGGTTGCAAGTTGGTCGTCAAAATGTTTGAGGCCGTCTGAAAAACTATTTTCAGACGGCCTCTCTGTCGTTTCGAGAATGATGCCTGCTTATTCGGCCAACAGTTCTTCCGGTTTGACTTTGTCGCCGTACACGGGCAGCAGGGTTTTCTCATAGGCGGCTTTCAGACGGCCGTCTTTCTTCATGGCGGCGATTTCGCCATTCACCCAGTCCAGCAGTGCTTTGTCGCCTTTTTTCACCGCCGGGGCGATGGATTCGGCCGGGCCGATGTTGCCGATGGCCACTTCGTAGTCCGGGTTTTCTTTCGCCCATGCCCACAGCAGCGCGTTATCGTGCGCCAAGGCCACGCCGCGTCCGTCTTTCAATGCATCGAAGGTTTCGGTGTTTTGGTCGAATTTCAGCAGTTTGACTTCGGGGTGGTTTTTGGTAAAGAAGGCATCGGCGGTGGTGCCCTTGTTGACCAGCAGGGTTTGGTCTTTCAATTGGGCGACATCGGTAATCGGCTTGCCCTTGGGAGATACTACGCCCAAGGCGACTTTCATGTAGGGCGAGGCGAAATCGACGGCTTCCGCGCGTTCCGGCGTTTGGGTGAAGTTGGCCAGTAAAACGTCTACTTTGCCGGAACGGACGTATTCGACGCGGTTGGCGGCTTCGGTGAGGACGAATTCGATTTTGTCCGGGCTGCCGAGCAGGTCTTTGGCCATTTCTTTGGCAATTTCGACATCAAAGCCTTGGTTTTTGCCATTCGCGTCCACATAGCCGAACGGCGGTTTGTCGCCGAATACGCCGATGCGGATAACGCCTTTTTCTTTGATGGCGGCTACGGTATCCGCTCCTGCGGCGGCAGGCTGTCCGCCCGAGGCGGCCTGATTGTCGGCACCGCCGTTGCAGGCGGCCAGGCCGAGTGCGATAACGGTACCGGCCAGCAGTGTGGAGAATTTTTTGGAAAGCGTCATGATTTGCTCCTTTGAAGATAACGAAAAAAGGGAAGAGGCCGTCTGAAAAACAGCGCGGCAAGGTTTCAGACGGCCTGAAAACCTTGGTGGCCAAACGTTTGGCGGCGGGGTAGGATTCAGATGCTCACGTTCAAATCCGGCCCGTAATCCATACCGGCCAGAAACTGCCGGGCGCGTTCGGTTTTCGGTTCGGTAAAAAACGCTTCGGGCGAAGCCTGTTCGACAATCGCGCCTTTGTCCATGAAAACGATGCGGTCGGCCACTTTTCGGGCAAACCCCATTTCGTGGGTAACGATCAGCATGCTCATGCCTTCGCGTGCCAATTCCAGCACCACTTCCAATACCTCGCGCACCATTTCGGGGTCGAGGGCGGCGGTGATTTCGTCGAGCAGGATGACTTCGGGATTCAGGCACAGGGCGCGCACGATGGCGATGCGCTGCTTTTGTCCGCCCGAAAGTTCGCGCGGGTAGGCGTTTTTCCGCTCCAGTAGGCCGACGCGGGCCAGCAGTTTGTCGGCCTGCGCTTCCGCCTCGGTGCGGTTGCGTTTCTGTACCTTCAGCGGGCCGAGCAGGATGTTGTCAATAACGGTCATGTGGGCGAACAGCTCGTAGCTTTGGAATACCATGCCTACTTTCTGCCGCGCCGTCTGCCAAGATATGTCCTTGCCGAACACGCCCGCGCCCTCCATTTCGATGCTGCCGCCCTGATGCTCTTCCAAGCCGTTGATGCAGCGCAGCAGGGTGGACTTGCCGCAGCCGGACGGGCCGAGCAGGACGATGACTTTCCCTTTGGCCAAATCCAAATCCAGCGAACCGATGGCGGTTACACCGCCGTATTCTTTGTGCAGTTTGCGCACACTCAATAAAGCCATGTCAATGTTCCCATTTGTGTTCCAGCCTCGCCGCCCACAACGACAACGGCCAGCAGCAGAGGAAATACAGCATAAAAATCAGCCCGTAAACCCAAAACGAAGCGTTCGGCATGGTCAGTAGCGAGTTTTCGATAATCTGCTGGCCGACCTTGACTACTTCGATTACGCCGATCAGGGCAGCCAAGGAGCTGGTTTTAATCATGCGCGTGAATAAGTTGATCGAACCGGGCAAAACGCGGCGCACGCTTTGCGGCAGTTCGATGAAGCGGAACACCTGCCAACGGCTCAAACCGATGGCCAAACCGGATTCCACCTGATGTTTTTCGATGGATTCCAATGCGCCGCGCACCAAATCGCCCATCTCCGCCACGCCCCATAGCACGAATACCCAAATGCAGACCCACAGGCCGTCGATATGGATACCCGTCCAGGCGGCGAAACCGAAATAGAAGCCGAACAGCCACACCAAAATCGGCACGATGCGCACCGTTTCCAAATAGAGGCGGCCGATAAAGCGCACGATGCGGTTGTCCGCGCGCAGCATGAGTCCGAACAGCGTGCCGAACACGCAGGACAGGGCGACGGAAATCAGGGAAATTTGTGCCGTCAGCAGCAACCCTTTGCCCAGACGCGCCGCGTTTTGTCCTTCAAACATCCAGTCAAGCACCATATTTCGCACTCCGAACGCGTTTTTCCGCCCAGCGTGCCGATAAGGACACGGGCAGCAGGATAATCAGATAGCTGGCAAACAGCAGGAACAAGGCTTCGTTGGTTTTGTAGTCCATGCCGATGATGTCTTTGGTAACGAACAGCAATTCGGCGATGCCGACCGCACTGACCACTGATGTTTCCTTCATTAAAAACAGTATGTTCGCCCCAACTGCAGGCACGGCCACCGCCCAAGCCTGCGGCAGTTCCACGTAGCGGAATATTTGAAAACGGTTCAAACCGATGGCTTTGCCCGCTTCAATCTGTCCTTTTGGCACGGCGAGGATTCCCGCCCGCAATGCTTCGGCCATATAGCTCGCGCCCAAAAACGTCAGGGCAATGATGCTGCAGGTAAAGCCGTCCCATTTGATGCCGATTTTCGGCAGGCCGTAATAGAGGAAGAACAGTTGGATAAGCAGCGGCGTGTTGCGCGAAAGTTCGATATAACCGCGGGCGAGAAAGTAAAACGGCCGGATGCGGTAAGCCGTTACCACCGCCACGGGCAGGCCGACGGCCAGGGATAATGCGATGCCGTAAACCGATAATTCCAGCGTCAGTTTCGCGGCTTCGGCGAATTTCGGTATCGCGGCGGCTAGGTAGGACCAGTTCATTGTAAGTTTGTGTGTGCTGAGACGGACGGCATTGTATAGTTTTGTAAGTCCGTTGTGCAAATAGCTGTCGGATATAAGGCCGTCTGAAAAAGGCATATGGTGGGTTTCGAAACGATCCCGGCAAAACCGTGTTTTGATTTGAGGCCGTCTGAAAACGGTTTTTCAGACGGCCTCCGAGATTTGTTTTCTGTTTTCGTCGGGTTGCCGGATTTTTATGTCGGCAGACGGGGTTGCCGAGCGGGTTATCCTCGGTTTCCCGTTTCCCCGCTTTCCGGTGCAGGCAGGACGGATGTTTCGGCTTCCGCTTCGGCCGCTTCTTCCGTCAGTTGGCGGTCGAGCTGTTTGGCGGTTTTCAGGCCGAGGAGGTGAAGTTTATGCGCGCGGTTCACGAGGTTGCCGTGGCCGCTTTTGAGTTGGTTGAACGCTTGTTGGTAGGCTGTTTGCGCCTGGTCGATGTTGCGGCCGACTTTTTGCAGGGTATCGACGAAGCCGACGAATTTGTCGTACAGCCTGCCGCCTTCGTCGGCGATGGCCAGCGCGTTGCGGTTTTGCTGTTCGGTCCGCCAGATGTTGGCGACGGTGCGCAGGGTGGCCAGCAGGGTGCCGGGGCCGGCGAGCATGATGCGTTTGTCGAAGCATTCTTGGAACAGGCCGGGTTCTTGCTGCAGGGCGGCGAGGTAGGCGGGTTCGACGGGGATGAACATGAAGACGAAATCCAGCGTTTTCAGGCCGTCGATGTCGCTGTATTTTTTTTCGGCCAGTTCTTTGATGTGCTGGCGCACGGATTGGACGTGGGCGGCGAGTGCCTGACGGGCTTCGTGTTCGTTTTCCGCCCGTGTGTAGCGGACGTAGGCGGTGAGGGAGACTTTGCTGTCTATGATGATTTGTTTGTTGTCGGGCAGATTGATTAAAACGTCGGGCTGGAGGCGGCGGGTGTGGCCGTCTTCCTGCGTTTGCGTGCCCGATGCCTGTATGATGTATTCGCGCCCCCTTTGCAGGCCGGAGTGTTCGAGCACGCTTTCCAGAATCATCTCGCCCCAGTTGCCTTGGGTTTTGTTGCGGCTGCCGGTGAGGGCGTCGGTGAGGGCGTTGGCATCGTCGTGCAGGCGGTTGTTGAGTTGTTGCAGGCGTTTGAGTTCGTTTTCGAGGGTCAGGCGTTCTTTCGCTTCTTTTTCGTAGGTGTTTTGAACCAGTTGGGCGAAGCCGCTGATGCGTTCGTTCAGCGGGTTGAGCAGGCGGCCGAGGTGTTCGCGGTTTTGTTCGGTGAAGCGGCGGCTTTTTTCTTCGAGTATTTCGTCGGCCAGGTGGCGGAATTGGCCGCTCATAAGGTCGCGGGCGTTGTCGAGCAGGGCGAGTTTTTCTTCCTGCGCCTGCCGTTCTTGTTCGAGCAGGGTGTTGAGGCGTTCGTTGCGGATTTGTTGTTCGGCCAGTTGTTGTTGCAGTTCGGCATAGTCGGTTTTCAGACGGCCTAATTCTTCCGCTTGGGCGGTGAGATGGCGGATTTGTTGTTCGGCGGCGGCATATTCGCCGTGCAGGCGGCGGGCGTTTTGTTCGAGTTCGGCGTATTCGCTGCGGCTGTCGGCCAGTTGCTGTTGCAGTTCGGGCAGGCGGCGGTTGAGGGCGGATGCGGCGGCCAGTTCGGTTTCGGTTTGTTGCAGGTGTTGTTGCAGGGTTTGGATTTGCCGGGCGGATTCGGCGGCTTGGAGGTCGGCTTGCCGTTGGCGTTCGTTCAGGTTGTCGCGTTCGGCGTGAAGGATGGCGAGTTCGGCCTGACGGCGGCTGCGGGACAGTAGGCCGATAATGATGATGACGATGAGCAGGGCGGCCGCAACGAGGGCGGCGAGGATGAGGAAATGGGCGGGCAGGGTGTTCATGGCGTTTGATGGGTTGAGGCCGTCTGAAAGTATGGGTTCGGTAAGGTTGGAATCGGATTGGGCGGGCTTGGTTTAATAGGGTTTAGCGGTCAGTTCGTCGGTGATGCGTTGCAGGAAGTTCAGGCGGTCGGCTTTGATTTCGCCGCTTTCGGCCGCTTGTTTGACCGCGCAGCCGGGTTCTTTGCGGTGGGTGCAGTTGTGGAAGCGGCATCGGCCGATCAGGTGGCGCAGGTCGGGGAAATATTGCAGCAGGTCGGCGGCGTCCAGATGGTGCAGGCCGAATTCCTGTAGGCCGGGCGAGTCGATGAGGAAGCTGTTGGCGGCAAGGTCGTACATTTGGGCGTGGGTGGTGGTGTGTTTGCCGGAATCGAGTGCGGCGGAGAGGCTTCCCGTGCGGGCGTGTTCCCCGCCGAGCAGGGCGTTGGTGAGGGTGGATTTGCCCATGCCCGATTGTCCGAGGAAGATGCTGGTGCAGCCTTGCAGCAGCGGGCGCAGGATTTCGGCGTTTTCCAGTGCGCTGACGGCGGCCAACGGATAGCCCAAGTCTTCGTAGAAGGCCAGTTTTTCCCGCCAGGCCGCGCTTTCGGGCAGGTCGGTTTTGTTCAGTATGATAAAGGCTTCGATGCCGCCCGCTTCCGCCGCCAGCAGGGCGCGTTGCAGCAGCATTTCGCTCGGCGACGGGACGGCGGCGGTAACGATGAACAGCCGGTCCACGTTGGCGGCAATCAGTTTGGTGCGCCATGCGTCTTGGCGGTAGAGCAGGCTGCGGCGCGGCAGGAAATCGCGGATGACGGCCTGTTCGCCGTTTTGCACTTCGATGTGCACCCGGTCGCCGCAGGCGAAATCCACCCGTTTGCCGCGCGCGGTGGCGGTGTAGGTTTGGCCGGATTCGGTACGGACGGTGTAATGGCGGCCATAGCTGGCGGGGATTCGGGCGGTGTCGGACATGTCGGAACGGTGCGGAAAAAAGCGGATTTTAGCAGAGACGGACGTTATACGCCGCCTGCTTGCCGTTTTGTTTCGATATAATTCCGCCTTCTTTTTTCAGACGGCCTCATCATGACTTTTTCCTGCCAAATCGAATCCGACCGCGCCGTGTTGCGGCAAAACGGCCATGCCGAAGCGGAAATCTATTTTTTCGGCGCACTTCTGAACCGCTACGCCGTTTTCGGCGGCGGCGAGTGGTTAAACTGCATCGTCGCTTATCGCGGCACCGACGATGCCCGGCAACACATCACCGACGGCTTTCGCAGTGCCAAACTCAGCCCCTTCCCCTGCCGCCTGAACCGGGGCGGCTACCGTTTCGACGGCCGCGAATATCAAACCGGCCGCCATGTTTTGAACGGCCATGCCATCCACGGCCTGCTTTATGACGCACCGTTTGCATCGGCCGGGCACGGCAGCGGCGAAGACGCGGCTTGGGTAGAGTTGGCGTACGCTTATCCTGCCGACCAAAACGGTTTCCCCTTCCCTTACCGCCTGACCGTGCGCTACACCCTGTCTTCAGACGGCCTCACCGTTTCCACCACCGCCGAAAACACCGGCACCGCCCCCATGCCGCTGGGCGACGGCTGGCATCCCTATTTCACCCTCGGCGGCACGGCGGACGACTGGACTTTGCAAATCAACGGCGGCACACAGCTTGAATTTGATGCCGACCTGCTGCCCACCGGTGCGCGCCTGTCCGATAACCGCTTTGCAGAAGCCGCCTCCCTGCGCGGCATAGGATTGGATAACAGCTTTGAGCTGAACGGAAACGGCGGCACACGCCCTGCCTGCACCCTGCGGAACGGCGCGCGCAGGCTCGACATTTTTGCCGAAGAAAACTATCCCCTGCTGCAAATCTACATCCCACCCGAACGCACCTCCATTGCGTTGGAAAACCTCAGCGGCGCGCCCGACTGCTTCAACAACGGCATCGGCTTGACCATTCTGCCGCCGGGCGGGGCAAAGCGTTTTACCGCCCGCTATCGTTTGGATGTTTCATCATAAACTCAGCAGAAAGATAGGATAGACAGGCATCGGTCGTCGTATGGCCCGATGTCGTTTTTACATTTTGGAAAATAAAGTCTGTCAGAACAGGGATGGAGGCCGTCTGAAAAGCGTGCGGCGGTTTTGATGTCGGCTTGAGGTCGTTCGGTTTTATGGTTGCGGCATTCGCACGTTTTTTGATTTGAAACGGTACAGGAGAAGGCCGTATATTTTCAGCCGATTCGTTTTAAGGAAGCAGGGGAGATTCAGGCAAAAAAATAACCGCCGAAAGGGCGGTGTGATGTGGTGGCCAGAGGCAGGATCGAACTGCCGACACACGGATTTTCAATCCGTTGCTCTACCGACTGAGCTATCTGGCCACATTTGTTTGAAGCGCGCATTAAATCATGTTACGCACATCTAAGCAAGCGGAATTTGAGCTGGCGGATTTATCAGGCTGATATTTATATAAATTAAATTTTAAAGAGGCCGTCTGAAACCGGTTTGCCTGTTTGGCTGCATGTTTCAGACGGCCTGCCGTCCGGCGTTGCCTTATTTCGGATTTTTTTCAATCAGGGCGACGAGTTGGTCGATGTAGCCTTGCACGAAGCCGCGTGCCGATTCGATGAGTTTGCCGTTGTCGTCAAACAGGGTGGGCGAGTTGCCGAGGAAGGCTTCGGGTTGTCCGGTCAGCGGCATATTGAAATAGGACAAGGCCAGGCGCAGGTTTTTCTGCGAGCTGTAACCGCCCATTTTGCCGACGGAATGGCTGATGATGCCGGCGGGCGTGTTTTTCCAAGCGACGTCGGCGTTTGGTTTTGAGCCGATGTCCACTGCGTTTTTCAGGCAGGCGGGCACGGTGCGGTTGTTTTCGGGCGTAACGAACAGGATACCGTCTGAAGCTTTGATGGTTTCGCGGAAGGCGGTATAGCTTTCGGGCGTGGGAAAATCGGTTTCGGCGGGGTCGTCGTAGTCGAAATTGTAGAGCGGCAGGTGGCCGATTTCGACGATTTGGGCTTCGTATCCTTCCGGGAACATCGGGATGACGTTTTGGGCTACTTTGCGGGCGAACGAGCCTTTGCGCAGGCTGCCGACCAAGATGCTGACTTTTTTGCTCATTAGTGTTTCCTTTCGTGATTGCGGTGCGGAGGTTTGAATATTAAATCATAATGAGAATAATTGTAAAATCTGTTTATGGTCAGGTCAAGGTATCGGCGGACGGCGGGTACGTTCAATGCTAAAATAACCTTTTTAGGCCGTCTGAAAGAATCATAATGCAAACCCTTTCTTCCGAATTGCAGGCACGCGCCGCCAAAATCAGGCTGCTGATTATGGATGTGGACGGCGTGCTGACCGACGGGCGGATTTTCATCCGCGACAACGGCGAGGAAATCAAATCTTTCCACACGCTGGACGGGCATGGTTTGAAAATGCTGCAAAACAGCGGCGTTCAAACCGCGATTATCACCGGCCGCGATGCACCGTCTGTCGGCTTGCGCGTCAAACAGCTCGGTATCAACCATTATTTCAAGGGGATACACGATAAACGCGCGGCTTATGCCGAATTGCGCGGGCTGGCGGGTGTGGCGGAAGACGAGTGCGCCTTTATCGGCGACGACGTGGTCGATTTGCCGGTCATGGTACGCTGCGGCCTGCCGGTGGCCGTGCCCGAGGCGCATTGGTTTGTCAAACAATATGCTGCCCACATCACCCTGAACCATGCGGGCTGCGGCGCGGTGCGCGAGCTGTGCGATTTGATTATGCAGGCGCAGGGCACTTTGGCTCCCGCTTTGGAAGAATATGTAAAATGATGCAGAAGTGGCGATACGGTTTGCTGTTCCCGCTGGTGTTGGCCGCAGTGCTGGGCGGGCTTTCCGCTTGGCTCGACCGCATCAGCGAGGTAACGGTGGAAGAAGTGGCGCTGAATCCGAAAGAGCCGCAATATTCGATGTCGGGCATCGCCGGACGGCGTTTCGACAACGAAGGCCTGCTGCGGGAACAATTGGATGCCGAGGCGGCCTGGCAGTTGCCGAAAAGCACGGAAGTGGTTTTCAGACGGCCTGAAATGAAGATGTACCGCCAAGGTGTGAAAACCTACCAAATAAACGGCAACGAGGCGCGTTACGATACCGAAACGCGGCAGGCATTGTTCGAACAGCAGGTCGTACTGCACAAAGAGGCGGGCGACGGCCGTCCGGCCGGCAAGCTGACCGCCGAAAGGATAACCGTCGATACCGTCAAGAAAACCGCCGCTTCCGACCGCCCCGTACAATTCAGCTACGGCCTGTCGCACGGCTCGGCGGGCGGTTTCAGTTATAACGAAGAACAAGGGCTGCTCCTGCTGCCCTCACGAGTGAAAGCAACCATCTATGACCCGAAAAATCCTTCTTAAAGGCCTGTGCTGCGGCCTGCTGGCCGTTTCCCTCCAGGCGCACGCGCTGGAAAGCGACCGCAAGCAGCCGATCGAAATTGAAGCCGACCAAGGCGAATTGGACCAGAAAAACCAATCCACCACCTTCAGCGGCAACGTCGTCATCAAACAAGGCACGCTCAACATCCGCGCCGCCAGCGTCAATGTCGTGCGCAGTGCGGACGGCCAGCAAACCATGAAAGCCAGCGGCAGCCCCGTCCGCTTCGGCCAAACGCTAGATGGCGGTAAGGGAACGGTAAACGGCGAGGCCAACCAGGTCGAATACTCATCGGCCAGCAACGTCGTCAAATTGAGCGGCAACGCCAAAGTAACGCGCGGCGGCGACAAAGCCGAGGGAGCGGTCATCACATACAACACCCGCACCGAAGTCTATACCGTCAGCGGCAGCAAGGCGGCGGGCGGCAAGCCGGGCAAACGGGTCAATATCGTGATTCAGCCGAGCAGCACGGGCGGGAAGAAATAGGCCGTCTGAAAAACAGCGCGGGCAGCACAATGAAAGCCGGGTATCGATGCCCGGCTTTTGTTTTTTCAGACGGCCTCTTCCATTCGCAGACAGTTATGGCGGATAAGGTTTGCGGTTGATTTGTTTTTATCGGCTGATGTTTCGGAGCTTGTCCGTTCGGCAAATTCTTTGTTGGTTGTCTGGTTTGCACCATCCGATTCGGCAACGGCAGCCGGGAAAATCCATAGTGGGCTGCCGGCGGTGCCGTTGTGGCGGCAGGAGGCGTTTTACTTGGTACAGGTAACGGAAAGTGGGAATTTGACGGAAAAATCAGATTGGCAGACATTGGACATTGCGGGCGCAGGTGGATTTTCAATCAAGGCCTGGTTTGTATATATTTCACAATTTGTTACACTTCATTTTCCTATAAAAACAACTGTGAAAGGAAAATATGTCTGAACATTCTTCTGAAAGGCCCGTGCAAAAGCGGCAGTTTTTCGGTTATGTTGCCATTCTTTTTGTTATTTATGCATTTTGTTGGGCCGGGCTGCTGACTTATTTTTTCGTTCAATCGACTATTACCGGAATGCCGATTCCCCTTTATCCGGTATATGCCATGATGCTGGCGGCCATTACAATATTAAGCAGTATCGTTTCAATAACGGTTTTTACGTTTTCTCTGATTCTTTCATGGGGCATTCTGACCGGTATGACAATGAATGCCTGCCGCTTGCGCCGAAATGTCCGTCATGTTTGTGCAGCCATGCTGTTCAGCGGGTTTTATACCGTATTGCTTTGCGTATTGTTCTTTTCGTATTTTGCCGGTTCTTCCGTAAATATCCTGGATGCCGCCTTGTGGCTCGGCGGGCTGAATGCAATTGCCGTCCTTCCTTTCGCCCTTGTCGTCTTCCCTACTGAAAACAACCGCCGGCTGGAACGGAAAGTTGCCGCCAAAATCCTGCAAACGGGTTGGAGGGTTACTTCCCATGTCGGTCATCAGGCGGTGGAACGGAAAGGTTTTTTTTCTTACCGTTGGCTGATTCCTATCGTATTTGTCTTTCCGGGCAGTTTGATTTTTATGGGGTTGGCCGTATTCATGCAGCCTGACTCCGCTTTTCCCGATAATAACGCGATGATAGAACATATTTTTTCGTTCCTCCTGCTCGGATTGGCAGCCTCTGCCATAACGGGTTTGGCCGCTATGCTGATGCGTTTGCAGAAAAAGGGAAAGGATATCCTGCTTTGCCTGCTTTCGGCCTCCGTTTGTTACGCCATCTTTAATCTATTTACCCCTGAATCCCCCTTCCGAACTCAATCGGGCATCAGCCCACCTGAATCATTTTTTGCTTTTGGCGGCATGGTGGCTGACTGTCCTGATTTCCGCATGGTTGTCGTTTAAAAAACCGCCTCTTCCGCCGTCCGACATGTCGGAATAAGTCTGAATCCGTTATCCGTGCCGCGTGGGCGTGTTTGTGATGTGTGCGGTTGTTTATGGGGTAAAAGGCCGTCTGAAAGGTGCAAAATCCGTTTTCAGACGGCCTCTTTTTTGCGCAGCACTTGTTTGAGGTCGCCGCCGTTGAGGATTGTTACGGAACGGGTTTGCCATGATGCGGGTTGTTGCAGTGCGGCGGGGTTTTCGGGTAGGTCGAATAGGCTGCGGGCGTTGCCGCCGAGGATTTTGCCCGCTTGGTAGAGGACGATTTCGTCCGCCAAGTCTGCCTGCAGGAATGCGCCGCACAGTGTTGCGCCTGCTTCGACTAGGAGTTCGCCGATGCCGCGTTCCGACAGCAGGGGGAGGGCGGCGGGCAGGCTGATGCGGCCGTCGGCGGCGGGGACGGTCAGGATGTCGAGATGCGGGACGGCGGTAAGGGCGGCGGGGTATTTTTCGGGCGGGACGGCGGTCAGGAGCAGGATGGGCGATTCGGGGTCGGCCAGCAGTTTGGCCGTCGGCGGTAGGCGCAGGCGGCTGTCGAGGACGATGCGGAGGGGTTGGCGCAGGGTGGGGAAGGCGCGGACGTTGAGTTGGGGGTCGTCGGCCAGTACGGTGCCGATGCCGGTGAGGACGGCGCAGCTTTCGGCGCGCAGGATTTGTACGTCATGTCGGGCGGCTTCGCCGGTAATCCATTGGCTGAGGCCGTCTGAAAGGGCGGTTTTGCCGTCGAGGGAGGCGGCGCATTTGAGGCGGACGAAGGGGCGTCCGCGTTCGATGCGCGACAGGAAGCCGCGGTTGAGTTCGCGCGCTTCGGTTTCGAGCAGGCCGCTTTCGGTTCGGATGCCGGCGGCGGAGAGCATGGCCAGGCCTTTGCCCGCCACTTGCGGGTTGGGGTCGGCGATGGCGGCGACGACGCGCGATACGCCCGCCTGTATCAGGGCTTCGGCGCAGGGCGGGGTACGGCCGTAGTGGCTGCATGGTTCGAGGGTAACGTAGGCGGTGGCGCCGCGCGCGTTTTCGCCCGCCTGGCGCAGGGCGTGGACTTCGGCATGGGGTCCGCCCGCTTTGAGGTGGAAGCCTTGGCCGACGATTCGGCCGCCGTGTGCGATGATGCAGCCGACGCGCGGGTTGGGTGAGGTGGAGAAGCGGCCTTCGGCGGCGAGGGTCAGGGCGCGGCGCATCATGTCGCGGTCGGTGTCGCTGAAAACGGGGGCGGAGGGTGCGGCGGGGGATGGTGGTCGGGACATGGCGGTCAGTGCGGGTGGTTTTGTTGGCGGAAAGGCCGTCTGAAAGGCGGTTGCTTTGTTGGAGCAGGTGCTTTCAGACGGCCTCGTGTTGCGTATGTGTGTTTTACATCGCTTTTTTCAGCAGTTTGACGTCTTTGAGCGTTTCGGCCAGTGTTGCGTTGTCGGCACTGCTGCTGAAGGCGCAGACGGCGTAGAGGTTGTCGGGGCTGTAGATGTTGATGCAGTTGTGGTTGTTGCCTTCGGCATCGGTGAAAGAATAGTCCATACGGTTTTCTGTGGCTGCACCGGCTTTCAGGCTGGCAAAACCGGCCTGTTCCAATGCGGTTTTCAGGTTGGCGTAGTATTCTTTGGCGGGTTTGACGGGTTTGCCGGCATCGACGACGGTGAGGGTGATGTCGGTGTTTTCGTCGTATTGTTGAAGGATGGTGCCGGCTTCCGCGCCTTCGGGCAGGGCGTTGCCGCCGAGTTGGTCTTGGAAATTGCCGGTTACGGAGATGCTGACGGCGTTGTCGCTACTGGTCAGGGTTTGCGGTGCGGACGGAGCGTCGGCCGGAGTGGCGGAAGCGGTGTCGGCGGCCGGGACTGCCGAGGCTTGCTGCGGTGTGGCGGCTTGCTGTTCGCAGGCGGCTACGGAAAGGGCGGCGGCAGCCAGCAGGGCGGCAAATTTGATGTTCATGACGGTTTTTCCAAGTGTGTTGTTTTGACAGGCCGTCAGTATAGCAAAATTCGGCCGCCCTTGCCTTTTCAGACGGCCTATACGGGATGCGTTTATCAGTGGGAAAGGCCGTCTGAAAACCTGAAATACGGTTTCAGACGGCCTTTTTGTCCCGCCTTTATTTTTTGCTCAGGGTCAGGCCTGTCCAGCCGAACAGCAGGGTCAGTATCAGGCTGAGGTAGCAGAAGAAGGCGTAGGGCAGGTAGTTCAATACGGGAACGCCCAAGGCGTTGGCGATGAATACGCCGCAGACGCTCCAGGGAACGAGGGGGTTGATGACGGTGCCCGCGTCTTCCAGTGTGCGCGAGAGGTTGCGCGGATGCAGGCCGAGTTTGTCGTAAACGGGTTTGAAGGTTTCGCCCGACAGCAGGATGCTGAGGTATTGTTCGCCGATTAAAACGTTTACGCCCACGGAGGTGGCCGCCACGCTGGCGGTGGCGCGTCCGGCGGTGGTGAGGAAGCGGCGCATGCCTTCAAGCAGGCTGGGGATGATGCCCAGCGAGAACATCAGTCCGCCGAGGCTCAGGCCGAGGATAACGATGGTCTGGGTGAAAAACATGCTTTCCAAACCGCCGCGCGATACCAGTTTGCCGATTTTGTCGAATTCGCCCTCCAGTGAGAAGCCGCTGTAAAACCAGCCGCCGAGTTTGGCCAAATCGGGCGTGCTGTGCAGGTAGGTGATGGCGACGGAAACGGCGATGGTGGCAATCATGGCCACGACGGCATTTACGCGGCGTACGGCCAGTACCACCAGTAGGGCGAACGGTATCAGCGAATAGGTATGCACCAAGCCTGAGGCTTCGAGTTGTTGGCGGAAAACGGCGGTGCTGTTCAAGTCGTTGGCCGCGGCGGCGGGCAGCAGCCAGCCGGTAAACAGGGCGGTGAGTATCCAGGCCGGAACGGTGGTGTAGGCCATGTTTTTAATGTGTTCGAACAAATCGATGCCGACAATGGAGGCGGAAATGCCGGTGGTGTCGGACAGGGGCGACATTTTGTCGCCGAAAAACGCACCTGAAACGATTGCGCCCGCCGTCATCGCCAAATCGGCGTGAAAGGCTTCGCCCATGCCGATAAAGGCCACGCCGACGGTGGCGCAGGTGGTCAGGCTGCTGCCGATGCTGACGCCTATCAGCGAGCTGAGGACGAAGGCGGAAAGATAGAAATATTCGGGCGAAATGAAGCCGAAGCCGTAATACATCAGCGTGGGAATCGAGCCGGACATCATCAGCGCGCTCACCATCAGGCCGATGAAGAAAAACAGGTAAACCGCGCCCATGCTCTGACTGAGCGAGGCCACCATGCCGCGCTGCATGTCTTCATATTTCAAACCGCGCAGCAGGCCGTAAACCAAGAGGGCGGTAATGGCGGCGATGATGGTCATATGGGGCAGCCAGCCCAGGGCGATAATGGTATAGCCCATGGCGGCCACGACTGCCGCCGCAACGGCGAAAGCTTCTTTGCGCGGCATCTCAAGCAGGGGTTTGAAGGCAAACACTGGTTTCTCCGTCTGAAAAAGCAATAACAAATGAATGATGTATTGTAGCCGATTTACATGCCGTTTACCCGACTTATCTCTCTTTTTACCCGTTTGAAGGCATTTGGCGGGCGGCGTTTCGGCCTGCAGGGCAGTTTCAGACGGCCTGAAACCGCCGATCCGGCCTTTGCATTTTGGGATAAAACTTGACATTTCCTTGCAATCGCAACACTATGCCGCGCATGCCGCCGCAACGTCCGTGCTTTTTTGCCCTGAGGATGCGGCCCGTATCTTGAAAAATACATTGTAAAAAGGCTTTACGACCATGACCCAATCTCCCCACGATCCTTATGCCGGCTACCGCGAGCTGACGCTGCGGGGCATGATACTCGGCGCGCTGATTACCGTCGTGTTTACCGCGTCCAACGTTTACCTCGGTTTGAAAGTCGGCCTGACTTTCGCTTCGTCGATTCCGGCGGCGGTGATTTCGATGGCGGTTTTGAAGTTTTTCAAAGGCGGCAATATTTTGGAAAACAATATGGTGCAGACGCAGGCTTCGGCGGCGGGTACGCTTTCGAGCATTATTTTCGTCCTGCCCGGCCTCTTGATGGCCGGCTACTGGAGCGGTTTCCCGTTTTGGCAGACTGCGCTGCTGTGTATGGCGGGCGGTATTTTGGGCGTGATTTTCACCGTGCCGCTGCGTTATGCGATGGTGGTGAAAAGCGATTTGCCTTATCCGGAAGGTGTGGCGGCGGCTGAGATTTTGAAGGTCGGCAGCCATGAAGAAGGACAGGATGAAAAAGGCGGCAGCGGCATCAAAGAACTGGCGACCGGCGGCGCGCTGGCAGGTGTGGTGAGTTTCTGCACCGGCGGCTTGCGTGTGGCGGCCGACAGCGCGAGTTATTGGTTTAAGAGCGGTGCGGCGATTTTTCAACTGCCGATGGGCTTTTCGCTGGCTCTGCTCGGCGCAGGCTATTTGGTCGGATTGACGGGCGGTATCGCCATCCTGTTGGGCATCTCGATTGCCTGGGGAGTGGCCGTGCCGTATTTTTCGTCCGGCGTCCCTCAGCCTGCCGATATGGAAATGGTGGCGTTTGCGATGAAGCTGTGGAAGGAAAAAGTACGCTTTATCGGCGCGGGCACCATCGGTATCGCGGCGGTTTGGACGCTTTTGATGCTGCTCAAGCCGATGATAGAAGGCATGAAAATGTCGTTTAAAAGCTTCGGCGGCGGTGCGCCCGCAGCAGAACGCGTGGAGCAGGATTTATCGCCCAAGGCCATGATTTTCTGGGTGTTGTCGATGATGCTGATTTTGGGCGTATCTTTCTACCACTTTATCGGCGATTCGCACATTTCCGGCGGTATGGCTTGGCTGTTGGTGATTGTGTGTACGCTTTTGGCTTCCATCATCGGCTTTTTGGTTGCCGCCGCCTGCGGTTATATGGCAGGCTTGGTCGGTTCGTCTTCCAGCCCGATTTCGGGCGTGGGGATTGTGTCGATTGTGGCGATTTCGCTGGTGTTGCTGCTGGTGGGCGAGTCGAACGGTTTGATGGCGGACGAGGCCAACCGTAAGTTCCTGCTTGCATTGACGCTGTTTTGCGGTTCGTCCGTTATCGCGGTGGCTTCGATTTCGAATGACAACCTGCAGGATTTGAAAACGGGTTATCTGGTGAAGGCGACGCCTTGGCGGCAGCAGGTGGCGTTGATTATCGGCTGTATCGTTGGCGCATTCGTGATTTCGCCGGTGTTGGAGTTGCTGTATGAAGCCTACGGCTTTACCGGCGCGATGCCGCGCGAAGGCATGGACGCGGCGCAGGCCCTGGCCGCCCCGCAGGCGACTTTGATGACGACGATTGCGACGGGTATCTTCTCGCACAATCTGCAATGGGATTATATTTTTACCGGCGTCGGTATCGGCGTTGCGCTGATTGTGGTTGATTTGGTGTTGAAAAAATCGTCCGGCGGCAAGCTCGCGCTGCCCGTATTGGCGGTGGGCATGGGTATTTATCTGCCGCCGTCGGTGAATATGCCGATTGTGGCGGGTGCGGTGTTGGCGGCGGTGTTGAAGTATGCGGTCGGCAAAAAGGCGGAAAACCGTGAGGGCCGTCTGAAAAACGCCGAACGCATCGGCACGCTGTTTTCGGCAGGCCTGATTGTCGGCGAAAGCCTGGTCGGCGTGGTGATGGCCTTCATCATCGCCGTTTCCGTGACCAACGGCGGTTCGGACGCACCGCTCGCGCTTGGTTTGGACAACTGGGATACGGCGGCAAAATGGCTGGGCTTGGGCTTTTTCGCAACCGGTGTCGCACTCTTTGCCCGACTGGTGTTGAAGGCAGGGCGCGAAGCTTAGTGTTTTAAATAGGAGAGGCCGTCTGAAACAGAGCTTTCAGACGGCCTTTTGTCGTCAAACAGCGGCTTTGGGCAGATGCTAATCTTACGCTAATCTATTGGACGTATCATGCCCCTTGCCGTACGCAACGGCTGATAACATCACGCCGACACAAGGCGCAACCGAAAAGGAAAAACGATGAAATTCAAACATACTCTGATTGCCGCCCTTTCCGCCTTTGCCCTGCTGGCCGCCGCGCCCGCCTTCGCCGACGATGACGATTGGTACGATGATGATGACTACCGTCCGCGTTACAGCCAAAGCCATAAGGCGAAAAGATCCAAGTATGGCCATGGCCGCTACATCAGCTATGCACAGGCGAGACGCGCCGCACTCTCCCGTATCGGCGGGCGTGTAAAAGACATTGATTTCGACCGTGATGACGGCTACCCGCATTATGATGTGGAAATCATCAAACGCGGGCGCAAATACAAAGTGAAGGTCGATGCCCGTACCGGCCGCGTGGTTTCAGTCCGCCGCGACGACTAAACCGGATGGAAATAAGGCCGTCTGAAAACCTGAAATACGGTTTTCAGACGGCCTGTTTTTATATTTCCGTTTAACGCCTTTCCTGCTTCCGTATCAGCCATACCGCCCATGCGGCGAAGGCTGCGGTGGGCAGCATGGCGGCGGCAAAGGCGGGTACGCCGTAGAGCTGGCTGGTGAAGCCGAACAGCCGTCCGGCGAAATGGAAGGCCAACCCGAGGCAGATGCCGGCGAAAAGTTTCAAGCCCATGTTGCCGTGGCGGGTCGATTGCGGGGGGAAGGCGAGTGCGACCAAGGCCATGATGACGGTGGCGACGGGGTACATGAGCTTGCGCCACCATTCGATTTTGTAGTTATCGGCCTGTTGCTTGTTGTCTTCAAGATGCTGGATGTAGGCGGTCAGCGCGGTGAGCGACATTTGGTTGGGATTGACCAGCAGTACGTCGAGCAGGCTGCCGCGTATGCCTGCCTGCCAGTATTCGCCGTCGTGTTTTTCGGTACGGACGCGGTCGCCGTCCAAGATGCTGCGGCGGACGTTGGTCAGCTTCCAGCCGCCGTCGGCAGCGATGACGGCGGATTCTGCCTGCCAGCTTTCGGCCAGTTTGAAGTTTTGGTCGTGTCGGAAGACTTTGATGCCGCGCAGGCTTTGGTCGGGCAGCATTTCGCGCACGTTGATGATGTTGTTTTGCTCTTTAATCCACAGCCCTTGCGCGCCGGTGCTGATTTTGCCGTTTTTGGCCGTGGTTTTCAGGTTTTGGGCGTAGCGGTTGGCGGCGGGGGCGACGCTTTCACCGAGAAGGACGGTGGCGGCGGCGAATATCAGGCCGAACCCGAGCAGGATGGCGATGATGTTGGCGGTACTCATGCCGCTGGTTTTGATGACGGTCATTTCGCTGTTGGAGGCAAGCCGGCTTAGGGCAATCAAGCCGCCTATGAGTACGGCCAAGGGCATCATTTGGTAAGCGTGGTCGGGGATTTGCAGCAGGACGTACTGCATCATTTTGATGCCCGTGTAGCCGCCTTCGCCCACGTCGCCCACTTCGGCAACGATGTCGAAGAAGCTGTATAGGGCGAGCAGGGCAAACATGGCGTACAGGGTGGTGATGCTGAGCTGTTTGATCAGGTAGCGGGCGATGAGTGTCATGATGCGCGGCCTTTCAATGCGGCTTTCAGGGCTTGGGCGAAGGGTTGGGCGGGCATGGAGCGCACGCGCAGCAGGATGACGGCGGCGGCCAGCATGATGATGTGTATGGGTAGGAAACCCGTCCAAAAGCCCAGTTTGCCGTTTTCTATGGCATTACGCAGAAAGGTTAAGCTGTTTTGGTAGATGAGAAAGAATCCGATGGCAAACAGGATGTTGTAGGTGTGGCCGGTGCGCGGGTTGAAGTAGGACAGGGGAACGGCCAATATGCTCAATATAAGTGCGGCCAGGGGCAGGCTCAGCCGCCACATGAGCTCGGCGCGGTGCTGCGGGTTGTCGCTGCCGATGAGTTTGGCGGTCGGGATGGTGCGGCGGTGGTCTATCGGATTGATGATTTTCGGCGTGGTGCTGATGATTAGGTTGAGACGCTCGAAGGAGACTTGGTTGTAGTCGGCTTCGCCGGGGATGCCGCCGTAGCGGTAGCCTTGGGTCAGTTCGAGCGTGCGCTTGTTGTCGGTGAGCGAGAAGCGGCCTTCTTTAGCGAAGATGATGTTTTCGCGGCCTTTGTCGTCTTGTTCGCGTAAAAACAGGTTTTTCATGATGCCGGAGCCGGTGTCGAAGGTCTCTACAAAATAAACGCGGCCGTTTTTCTTGCCCAAGGTGCGGAATTCGCCCGCTTCAACCATTGAAAGTTCTTGTTTTTGTTTTAGGATTTCGGCAAATTCGCGGCTTCGCAGTTCGGCCCACGGCAATACGGAAAGCTGCATGGCGGCTACCAGTGCGGCAAACGGCAGGGCGAATGACAATACGGGGCGCACCCACTGCCGCAGCGACAGGCCGCAGGAAAGCCAGACGGACATTTCGCTGTCGCGCCAGAAGCGGGTCAGGACGGTAAGTGTGGAGATGTAGGCGGTTAAAACGAGCAGCAGCGGGGTCATGCCCAATGTCCAAAAGCCGATGAGCGCGGCCACGGCATCCACCGCCACGCGCCCGTCGGCGGCACGGCCGAGCAGGTTGATGGCCTGCGTGGAAACGAGCACGGCCAGGATGACGACGAAGATGCCGATGGCGGTAAAAGTGAGTTCTTTGACGAAGTTTTGTCTGTATATCATGTGTTTTCTTTTTTAGTCGGCAGCGGAAACCATTTTAAAGGCCGTCTGAAAGCACGGCTTTAACGAAATTAAAACCCGAAAAGGCATTTTCAGACGGCCTTACTCAACCCAAACTTCAACAATCCTTCGCACTGATTCGTATCGGGGAAGACAACGCTTTACCGTTGCGCGCAAGTACGCGGTATTCCACGGAATAACGCCCGTGAATCATCAAATCACGCATATTGCGGTTACGGCAGACTTCTTTCCTGCCTTCCTTGTGGAGCGTCACATCAAGTTTGCGCCGTTGCACGGCATTAAACACTTCCGGACTGGAGATTTTCTTCAGCATCAGCGTATACACTAAAGTATCGTCCGAAGCGCGGTAGCCGATATTCGTCACCCGCGTATCCGCATCTTCCTTCAATTCCGTGCGGCGTAGATTGGCGGCTGCTTCATACCCCACCTTGTCGCGTTGGCGGGCATTCATGTGGGAAAGATCCTGTTTCTGCTGCGCACTGGCTCCTCCCCCGCAGCCAGCAGCTAACAGCGCAATCGCCAAAACAGGCAAACAAACAAACGTCTTGTGCATAACAAGCTCCTTTGGGGAAGATTTCTTCAATTGGCAAACATATGCCATTTCCAAAAATATTTCAAACGCCGACCGCCTGTAAGTCCCAAGGAACAGGGTATCGGGAGCAAGGCATTGTTGTTTCGGACAGCCTGTGCGGCCGTTTCGCGGTAAAATAACGCTTCCGCCGTTTTTCAGACGGCCAACCGAAAGGAACAAAAATGCAATTTAGCACAAAAGCCGCCGCCTTGCAGCCGCATCAGGAAGGCGCATTGCTTTATATCTACCGCAATCGTGAAAACGCACCCGACAACGAAACCGCCCGCCTGCTGCTCGAATCGATGTCCGAAGGCGAACGTTTTGCCGCCGCCCAAACCGCCGAAGCGGGCAAACTGAAAGCCGTGGCGGTCGCACTGCCGGAAAACGACGGCCGCGACGCGCTTGAAAAAGCCGCTGCCGAAGCCGCTGCATGGGCGCAAAAACAGGAAAACCTGCACATCGGCCTGAACGGCTTCGACCAAAACCAAACCGCCGAAGCCGCCGAAATCTTCGCGCTCTCCTTCGGACAGGCCGCTTACCGATTCAACCGTTTCAAAAAAGACGCGAAAGCCGCCAAACTCAATGGCGCAACCTTCCACACCGAACACGCCGACGCTGTGCAAACCGCCCTGAATTGGGCCGAAGCCCAACTCTACGGCATCAACCTGTGCAAAGACCTGGGCAACACTGCCCCCAACGTCTGCACCCCGAAATATCTGGCCGACACCGCCCGTGCCGAAGCCGAAAAATTCGGTGCGGCTGCCAAAATCCACGATAAAGACCATATCCGCGAACACATGGGTTCGTTCTGGTCGGTGGCCAAAGGCAGCGCGCAAGACCCTTACCTCATCGAACTGCACTGGCGCGGTGCGGCCGACAAAAACGCCGCCCCTGTCGTACTCGTCGGCAAAGGCATCACCTTCGACAGCGGCGGCATCTCGCTCAAGCCGGGCGAAGCGATGGACGAAATGAAATACGATATGTGCGGTGCGGCAAGCGTCATCGGCGCATTCGCAGCCGCCGCCAAAGCCAAACTGCCCATCAACCTGACCGCCATCGTCCCCACCTGCGAAAACATGCCCGACGCGGCCGCCAGCAAACCCGGTGACGTGGTAACGGCCATGAACGGCACCACCATCGAAATCCTGAACACCGATGCCGAAGGCCGCCTGATACTGTGCGACGCGCTGAGCCACGCCGAACAGTTCAAACCCGCCGCCGTAGTCGATGTCGCCACACTCACCGGCGCGTGCATCATCGCACTCGGCCACGTTGCCAGCGGCCTTTTGACCAACACGCAGGAGCTGGCCGACGAAATCCTGGCCGCATCGCGGCAAAGCGGCGACAAGGCATGGCAGCTGCCCCTGTTTGCCGAATACCGCGAACAACTCAAATCCAACTTTGCCGACCTGCAAAACATAGGCGGCCGCCCCGCCGGCACCATCACCGCCGCCGCCTTCCTGTCGCACTTCACGGAAAACTACCCGTGGGCGCATCTGGACATCGCCGGCACGGCGTGGAAGTCGGGTAAGGAAAAAGGCGCGACCGGCCGCCCCGTGCCGCTCTTGCTGCAATTCCTGCGCAACCGCGCCGAATAAGGCAAAAGGCCGTCTGAAACCCCGATTTAATGTTTCAGACGGCCTTTATCCTCATTTGTACCGCATGGCCGCACATCACACACTACAGAGAGGGAAAATGATGAACCGGAAAAACAAACAACAATATTTGTTTACTCCTATTTTCGCCCGAACAATAGGCTTCCAGACTTTCCCTGTTTCCTTGACACGGGCTTTCATCTCGTTCCTTTTCCTGCTGATACTGCTGACGCTGATTGCCGGCATTACCGCCATTGTCTTCATCATCCATGGCATCCTGCCCGATTGGGCGGTCATTGCCGTCAGCCTGTTTATCTTCTTACTCGGCATCATTTACTCCGAAGGCATGTGGTTCGGCCTGACCTGCAGCCGTTTTGCAACCCTGACCAACGACCGGCTGGTGTTATACGGCGCATTCGGACGCGAACGTTTCAGCTGTCCCACTGATTGGACATTCGAATACCGCAAAGTTATGCGGGGGCGGGGACCCTTTTACTTGCACGCTATCTCCCCCGACTGTCACGTCTATCGTTTCCGATTGGACTTGTGCCGCGACCACTATGCTTTTCTAGCAGCCTTGCAGGCACAAAGCAGCGAAGAAGTTTTTCAAAGAGCCTTGTCCGCCGAATACCGCCGCCTATTTGCCACCATGAACCCGCTGGGTGTAAGGTTTTTGAAAACCATATCCGTGGGATTCTACATCATTACAGTGCTGGCCTTTGTCTCGTATTTCTTCGTTCATCCCTTCAAACTGACTGCCGCCGCTTGGCAGCTTGCCTTGCTCATTACTCTTCTTGGCTTACTGCCGTCTGTTTGGATGGTTCGCAAAGTATGGATGCACGAAACCGTTTTCGGCCTGCCCGCCCATCACTACCGCCGCCGCTCCGTTGTCGGGCGGATAACCGCAGCCATCATCATGATGACCAAAATCAGTTTAATCATACTGGCCCTCGGTATTACATCAACATGGTCGCTGGCCACCATCCTTGGCCCGGCCAGCCTGATCGGCAGCAAATTCGAAACAGTGGAACAGGCACGTTTAGGTTCTGTGCATGACTGCGGCAGGGGATGCAAAGAAGTGCCCGCCTACATGCCGGTCGGCTATGAAATGTTTGAAGGTTACTGGGAAATCAGCTATTCGAACCGCATTCGCCAAGGCGGCACAGTGTGCGTCCGCGAAAGCAAACTGGCCTACGAACTTTATTTCGACTGCCCCGTCAAATAAAACCGGGCAGGCCGTCTGAAACCCCGTTTCCCGTTTTTCAGACGGCCTCTAATCGAATATATACCGCATGCCGCCAATTCCCTGTCGCAGCCATTACGCCCGCCCGCAACGGCCAAACCCGTTCTGCGCCTGAAACCCGCATGTCCGCAGATTTGTACGAAGGCTGTTCGGATGAGGCGAAGATGCGATAAATAAGGTGGCGTACAGAACCTAACTGTCGGACACATAAGCGGCAGCCGACGGTTAATCAATCAACAAGGAACAAACCATGAAAAAATGCGTCGTCCTCACCGGTGCGGGCATCAGCGCGGAAAGCGGCCTGCAAACTTTTCGCGACAGCGGCGGCCTGTGGGAAGGCTACCGCGTGGAGGATGTCTGCACGCCCGCAGCGTTCGCCCGCAGCCCGCAAACCGTCATCGACTTCTACAACGCCCGCCGCCGTGCCGCTGCGGCAGCCGAACCGAACGCCGCCCATTTCGCGCTGGCCGATTTGGAACGCGCTTACGACGTACAAATCATCACTCAAAACGTAGACGACCTGCACGAACGCGCGGGCAGCGGCAAAGTCCTGCACCTGCACGGCGAATTGAACAAGCTCAGAAGCACGGTTGATGAAAACGAAATCCTGCCTTGGCAGGGCGACCAAACCTTGGCCGACCGCGACAGCCGAGGCCGACCGCTGCGGCCGCACATCGTCTGGTTCGGCGAAGCCGTGCCGCTGATAGAAGAAGCCGTTCGTTTGGTCGAAGCCGCCGACATCGTTATCGTGGTCGGGACGTCGCTGAAGGTTTATCCCGCCGCATCCCTGCTGCACTATGCCCGTTTCGGCGTGCCCGTGTACCTGATCGATCCCAAGCCGAACGCCGATGTTTCGGGCGTGGAAATCCTGGCTCAAACGGCAGTTCGGGGCGTGCCTGCACTGGTGGCGGAATTATTGCGGGCAGCCGAAAGATAAGGCCGTCTGAAAGCGCGGCCTGAACGGGAAGAACCCGTTTGGCGGCTTTCAGACGGCCTGAGATCTTTGCAAAAAAGC
>NZ_KV790811.1:0-33567 GCF_001807735.1 Neisseria sp. HMSC31F04
GATTTTGGGGGGATTTTGCAAAGGTCTCAGTGTAGGAAAGAAGCCGTATATTACTTTGAAAAAGCAGCTATTTGCGATGAAGTGCGGCTCGTCGGTATGCAATATTTGTTTTCGGGCTAACTGCGGTATAAATCCAATTCGATGCTTGCGCCGACCGAATGGCAAAACTCGATAACGGTGGGTGAAAAACATAGGGCAGGGGTGGAATCTTGTTCATCGGTGCTGATGGTTAGGACAACCATGAAAATTGCCGACAGGTTATGGATTTTAATCAGTTCTGTTATTTTTTCCTGTAATGGCAATAAAGGAATGATGAGTTCTTCTGCAATTTCTCCCAAACGGAAAACATCGCCATTCCTTAAGAGGGGTGTGCCGTATTTCCAGCTTGAGCATACCGGTATTTTTCCCGGAATGCGGCTGCCCTCACGCACGATTTTAGTGGCCTTTAGGTTGAGGGTGGTACTGATTTTATCGGGATTGAAGCCGTTTCCTGTCAGTGCGAAGTAAATGTAGCATTCGTTTAAATTGGTTGTTTCCATCTATTTGTTGTTTCGGGATAAAGCGGCTGCCTGGCTGATTGTCAATCAGGCCGTCTGAAAAGGAAAGGGGCAGGAACCTTACCTACCTTGTGTTTCAGACGGCCTTTTTGCATCCAATTCCTAGATTGCGTAATCAATCAGTTCGCTTTGACCGAAAACATACACTTGCCGGGGGGAGAGTTTGAGTTCACAGCCGATATGAAGGTTCAGACGGCCTGTTTCCGATGTGGCGAAATCGACATGAACCTGACGGCCTTCTGGCAGGGTAAGTGTCAGGTGGGTGAGCGCGCCGGAAACGTGGATGTTGGCGATTGTGCCCGCCAGCATGGGGTTTTGGGCGTTGGTTTCCCATTCGTGCGGGCGGATGTAGCCGACCGCGTGCTGCTCCTGCCAGCGGTATTGTCGATTCAAAGGCCAGGCAAATTCGCCATAACGCCATTCGCCTTTTTCGATGCAGCCTTCAAAGGCATCGGTGTTGCCTAAGAATTCGGTTACGAAAGCGTTGTTCGGCTGGCGGTAGAGTGTAGCTGCGTTGCCGACCTGTTCGATTTTGCCGTGGTTCATGACGACGATTTGGTCGGAGACTTCCAAGGCTTCTTCCTGGTCGTGCGTGACCAAAATGCTGGTGATGCCCAATTCATGGTGGATGTCGCGCAGCCAGGTACGCAATTCTTTGCGGACTTTGGCATCGAGTGCGCCGAAGGGTTCGTCCAAAAGCAGCAGTTTGGGTTCGACCGCAAGGGCGCGGGCGAGGGCGATGCGTTGGCGTTGGCCGCCCGAAAGCTGGTGCGGATAGGATTTGGCCAAGTGGGGAAGTTGTACCAGTTTCAGCAGTTCTTCGACCTTGCTGCGGATTTGTTTTTCAGACGGCCTTTGACTGCGCGGCAGTACGGTCAGTCCGAAAGCCACGTTGTCGAAAATATTCATGTGGCGGAATAGGGCGTAATGCTGGAAAACGAAGCCGACTTTGCGTTCGCGGACGTGTTTGGCGGTAACGTCCTGTCCGTCAAACAGGATTTTGCCGCCGTCGGCCTTTTCCAATCCGGCGATAATCCGCAGCAGTGTGGTTTTGCCGCAGCCCGAAGGGCCGAGCAGCGAAGTGAGCTTGCCGGTCGGCGCGGTCAGGTTAATGTTTTTCAGGGCGTGGAACGCGCCGAAGTGCTTGTTCAGATTTTCGATGGTGATGCTCATGCTGCTTCCCTTTCGGCGGCGCGGTGTTTTTTCCGTTGGATTTTGGTAAGGATGTCCTGTATCGCCAGCGTGGCGATGGCCAGCAGGGCCAGAATGCTGGATAGGGCGAACGCGCCGACAAAGTTGTATTCGTTGTAGAAGATTTCGACCAAAAGCGGGATGGTGTTGGTTTCGCCGCGTATGTGTCCCGATACCACGCTGACCGCGCCGAACTCGCCCATCGCGCGGGCGTTGGTGAGAATCACGCCGTAGAGCAGCGCCCATTTGATGTTGGGCAGGGTAACGCGCCAAAACATCTGCCAGCCGTTCGCGCCCAAAATCAGCGCGGCCTGTTCTTCGCTGTCGCCCTGCGCCTGCATCAGCGGGATGATTTCGCGCGCGACAAAGGGGAAGGTAACGAACAGCGTTGCCAGAATAATGCCCGGAACGGCGAAAATAATTTGGATGCCGTGCGCTTCCAGCCAGCCGCCCAACGCCGTGTGTGCGCCGAACAATAAGACGAACATCAAACCGGCCACCACGGGTGATACGGAAAATGGCAAATCGAGCAAGGTGGTCAGCAACTGTTTGCCGCGGAAGTCGAAACGAGTTAGCAGCCATGCCATCGCCACGCCCAAAACCGCATTGACGGGGACGACAATCGCGGCGGTTATCAGGGTTAATTTGATTGCCGACAAGGCTTCGGGGTCGGAAAGCGAAGCCAGATACAGCCGCCAGCCGCCCTTCAAGGCTTCGGCAAACACGGCCGCCAGCGGGATGACCAGCATTACGGCAAGAAACAGCAGCGCGATGCCGATAAGCAGCCATTGCAGCGGGCGCGGTTCGGTAATATTCGGATTGGTTTTCATGCTTTCGCTCCGGCGCGTTTGCCCAAAGCCCATTGGGCGATATTGAGCGCAAACAGGATGGAGAAGGAAATCAACAGCATAAACAGCGCGACGGCAGACGCGCCCTGCACGTCATACTGTTCCAGTTTGCCGGTGATAATCAGCGGCAGGATTTCGGATACCATCGGCACATTGCCCGCGATGAAGATGACCGAACCGAATTCGCCCGTCGCGCGCGCGAACATCATGCCCGCACCCGTGAGCAGGGCGGGGGCGATTTCGGGCAGCAGCACGCGGCGGAACGTCGTGAAGCGGTTTGCGCCCAAAGTCGCCGCCGCTTCCTCATATTCGCCCGACAACTCCTCCAACACCGGCTGCACGGCGCGGACGATAAAGGGCAGGCTGACAAACACCAGGGCAATCCAAATGCCCGTTGGCGTGAAGGCGATTTTGAACGGGAAAAACCGCCCCAGCCAGCCGTTGGGCGCGTACAGCGTGGCCAGCGCGATGCCGGTTACCGCCGTGGGCAACGCGAAAGGCAAATCCACCAGCGCGTTCACCAAACCCCTGCCGGGAAATTCATAACGAACCAGCACCCATGCCGTCAGCGTGCCGAAAACGATGTTGGTCAGCATGGCGAAAAACGACATTTTCAGCGTCAGCCACACGGCGGACAGTACGCGCGGCTCGGCGATGGTCTGCCAAAACGAAGAAAAGCCCATGCCGGCGGCGGTAACGGCCATCATGGCAAACGGCAGCACCACCAGCAGCGACAGGCACAGAACGGTAATCCCCAGGCTGATGTTGAAGCCGGGCAGTACGCTGGGAGTCTTTAACAGGCGCATGGTCGGTTGGTTATGGTTAAAAAACAGGCCGACAATGTAATTCAGGCCGTCTGAAAATAAAAAGACTGTGTGGTTGTATGTTAAGACAGAATGGTTATAACTTGGCGGATAGCCGTGCGGCGAGGGGCGCGGCAATCTGCCCGGCCACTTCCGTTTATACCTGTCCCAAGGCAGGCAAATAACCATAAAATATAAACTTTCCGCCATAAACAGCGTATGATTACGCTTTTTCAGACGGCCTCCCCATCAAACAAAAAGGCCGTCTGAAAACAAATGACGACCCAAACCGCCCAACCCCCAAAAACGGAGTTCAGATTGTTCCGCAGCATCCACATCCTGACAGGCGAAACCCTATATGAACGCCCGCCGCAGAGTCAGGCCGAATTTCAGACGGCCTTAAGCGCGCTCCGGCAGCGGCAGCGGCATTTTTCAGCACAGCCCGTTGCCGCGCGCACCGCGCTGCTGTCCGCCTTCGCCCAATGCCTGGATGCCGAGCGTGGCAGGCTGGCGCGCATGGTCAGCGAAGAAGTCGGCCGCTGTCTGACCGAATGCCGCGCCGAACTCGACAAATCGGTCGAACTCATCCGCTACTACACCCGCCTCGCCCCCGAACTGCTGGCGCACAAAACCATCGCCACACAGGCCAGCCTGAGCCAGGTGCGTTTCGAACCTTTGGGCGTGGTGCTGGCCGTCATGCCGTGGAACTACCCTGTTTGGCAGGTGCTGCGTTTTGCCGTCCCCGCCCTGTGCACCGGCAACGCCTGTGCCGTCAAACCCGCGCCAAGCGTCGCCCGCGTCAGCAACGCACTGTTTGAATTGGCCGGGGCAGACATCCCGCTGATGCCGGCATGGTTGAGGCACGCCGACATCCCGCAGGCAATCGCCGATACGGATGCGCTGGCCTTTACCGGTTCGGCCGACACCGGCCGCATACTGGCTGCCGAAGCGGGAGGCCGTCTGAAAAAAACCGTGCTCGAACTGGGCGGCAGCAACGCCTTCATCGTCCTGCCCGATGCCGACTTGCGGCAGGCGGCCAAAGACGCGTGCTATTCCCGTTTCCGCGACGCGGGGCAGTCGTGCAATGCCGCCAAGCGCATCATCGTTACCGAAGCCGTGGCCGAACCCTTCATCCGCCTGTTTCTGGACGAATGCGCCAAACTTCAAACCGGCGATCCGCTCGACGCGCAAACCACGCTCGCTTCGCTGCACCGCGCCGATTTGCGCGAGCGCGTCCATGCCCAAGTGCTTGATGCTGCGGAAAACGGCGCGCAAATCCTGTGCGGCGGCGAAATCCCTGCCGGACAAGGTTGGTTCTATCCCGCCACCGTGCTGGACAAAGTCAATCCCGCCTGCCGCGCCTACTGCGAAGAAGTTTTCGGCCCCGTTGCCGCCATCCTGCGCGCCCGCGATGCCGAACATGCGGTAGAGCTGGCCAACGACAACCCCTACGGCCTGGGCGCGAGCATTTACAGCGCGGATGAAGCGGCTGCCTGGCGTTACGCCGAAAAACTGCACACCGGCGCGGTATACATCAACCGCCACACCAGCAGCGACCTGCGCCTGCCCTTCGGCGGCGTAAAAGCTTCGGGCTACGGGCGCGAACTGTCCGAATTCGGTTTATATGAATTCGTCAACATCAAAACCTATTGGCAGAAATAATGAATAAAACCCTGTTTGCGGCCATGCTTGCCGCTTATGCTTCCGCCGCCTGGGCGGCTCCGCAAAAAATCTACTTCGACCAGCAGGGCAGGCCGACCGACAAACCGGCCGCCATCGCTTATGTGCGCGAATACACCCCGTCGGGCAATCATGCGGCAGTGCAGGATTTTTATTATCCGTCGCGCAAAAAATATTCCGACCCCTACCGCGCGCCGTTGAAGCAAATCCGCCAATTCGTGCCGCAATTGGAAAACGGCACGCTTACCCTGTGGCATTTCAACGGCAAACAGAAAATGTCCGCCCCGTTTCAAAACGGCAAGCCGCACGGCGAATGGACCAACTGGCACAACAACGGCAACAAATCCGCCGTAATGCCGTATAAAAACGGCCAAACGGAAGGGACGGGCGTCCGCTATTACCAAAACGGGCGCAAGGAAAGCGAAATCGAATTCCATAACGACAAAGCCGAAGGCAAATGGCGGCAATGGTATCCCGACGGCAGCCCGAAAAGCGAAGTGCTGATGAAGAACGACCAGCCTGTGGAAATGGTCAGCTGGGACAATCAGGGGCGCATCACCGCCGAACTGAATTTTGCCAACAAAAAACGCAGCGGCTTTACTTTGGAATGGTATGACAACGGCGCGAAAAAATCGGAAACCGTCTATCAGGACGACGAATTGATCAGCCGCACTTTCTGGGATGAGAACGGCTTGATTTCCGACCGTTATTAAACATCAAACTTCGCAACGAGCCGAAAGGCCGTCTGAAAAACTGCTTGGCAGGTTTTCAGACGGCCTTTTCGTATGGCGGGTTAAATGAATTTTCGGGATAAGGCGGCGGGTTGCGGCTTTGCCGTATCACATATGCCGTCTTGCCTTACCGTACTGTTGGCTGATGAATGTTCAAAGGCCGTCTGAAAGCCCGCACAAGCGGTTTTCAGACGGCCTCTGGATTGAGGTTTAACGGCCGTTGCGGCGCAGCGGCGGATCGGTCCAGATGCTGCGGTAGCAGGTGTAATAGGAAAGGTTGGTCAGGCTGGCGAGTACAAAATATATCGGAACAAACAGCAGGAACATGGCGATGGCGGTGCCGACGCCGATATTGCCGCTGCTCATACTGGATACGCCGGCGGACAAAGCAATAATGGCAAAGAAGATGCCGAAGCAAATCAGTCCGATACCTGCCCATGCCAATCCGTTGACCAAAAACGCCCCCAAATTCCTCAGGCAGCCTTTGAAGCTCATCTTCATTGCCTCAAACGGCGGTACGTCGTGCAGGACGACCAGGGCGGGAGAGAAGACAATAGTCATCAGAACGGGGATGATAAACAGCAGCATAATTAAAAACAGCAATACGATCATTAGAACGTCGTTCATAGAGGCATCCCCGCCCACAGCGGCTTGGAAGTCGCTGCCGAAATTGAGGCCGACAAAGGTGGCGAGCAGGATGGCGGCAATGAGCACAATAAATAGGATTGCCGCGATATAGAGCAGGGCCAGGATGGCCAGTTCTTTGAATTTGTATTTGAAGCCGGAAAAGAGGTAGCCGACTTCCAGTTCGCCGCCTTCCTCCAGCGCGTCGCAGGAAAGCATAAAGCCGCCGGTGAAGAATATCGGTAACAGGTTGATGACCATGCTGACACCGGGGATAAACGATCCGACGAACATAATCAGAAACATGATGAAAATCATCAATACCCATGTGCCCGGGCGTTTTTTGAAAATCCGCCAGGCATCGCCTATCCACGCCGCACCTTCGCCGGCAGGAACTTTGCGTGGCTCGGCAAACAGGCGCGGCGGCTGGTTGCCTTGCGGTTGCTGCGGCACGGGTGCGGGGGGCGGTTCGGGTTGGAAAGAAGAGGGTTCGAATTGGTTCATAAATGCTCCGGATGGAAATGAAAAACGGCAGACGGCGGATTTTAACCTATTTTTGCGTTGCCGTTTGCCGTTTTCAGACGGCGGCCTTTTTGTGTAACAGCAGCCCGCTTTCGATGTGGTCGGTAAACGGGAATTGGTCGAATAGGGCGGCGCGTTCCACGGTGTGCGTTTGCAGCAGCGCGTCCAGATTGGCGCGTAAGGTTTCCGGGTTGCAGGAGATGTAGATGATGCGGTCGAAACGCGCCAGCAGTTTTAAGGTGTCGTCGTCCACGCCCGCGCGCGGCGGATCGACGAAGACGGTGGAAAAGCCGTATTCGGCCAAGTCGATTTGCTGTTCCTGCAGGCGGCGGAATTCGCGGCTGCCGTTAAACGCTTCGGTGAATTCTTCTGCCGACAGTCTGGCGATGCGGATGTTGTCCGCGTCGTTTGCCGCGATGTTCCATTGTGCCGCCTGTACCGAGGTTTTGGAAACTTCGGTGGCCAAAACCTGGCGGAAGCGGCTGGAGAGCGGCAGGGTGAAGTTGCCGTTGCCGCAATAGAGTTCGAGCAGATCGCCGTTTGGCGTTTGGGCGCAATCGCATGCCCATTCCAGCATTTTTTCGCATACTGCGGCATTCGGTTGGGTGAAGCCGCCTTCCGTTTGGCGGTAGCGGAAGGTTTCGCCGTTTACCGTCAGCGTTTCGGTAACGAAATCCTGCGCCAGCACCAGTTTCTGCCCCTTGCTGCGGCCGATGATGAATATGCCGAGTTTTTCCTGAAGGGCAAGGGCGGCGTGTTTCCAGCCGTCGTCGAGTTTGCGGTGGTAAATCAGGCTGACCAGCATTTCGCCGCTCAAGGTGCTGAGAAATTCGCATTGGTAGAGGCGGTTTTTCAACAACGGGTCGGCGGACAGTTCGGCCAGTAAAAGCGGCATCAGGCGGTTGATGGCGGTAGATGCGGCGGGGAAATCGGTAAGGCGGATCAGCGAGGCCGTACCCGCTTTTTGCCCGCGCTCGAACATGGCGTAGCTGATGCCGTCGCCTTCGTGCCAAATGCGGAATTCGGCACGCATCCGGTAATGTTGTTCGGGTGAAGGGAAAATCTGCCATTCGGGCATGGGGATGCCGGAAAACAGTCGGCGGAGCAGGGCGGTTTTGTCGTTAAGCTGTTGCAGATAGGCCGGGCTGTGCATCGGGGTTCCAAAAATAGAAAAAAGAAGCGGATTATAGCCGAAGGCCGTCTGAAAAAGGCGGCTGCGTTTTTTCAGACGGCCTTCGGAGCGCGGAAATGGCAATGCGGCGGCTTTTTCGGTATGCTTCGGTTTCCGGCCGCCCGAATTCGAGGAAGTGCGATATGAATCACAAAACCTTTACCATGACGGTGATTTTGACCACCTTTGCCGCCGCTATGTGGTTCGGTTATCTTTTTGTGTCCGACCGTATCGGCGGCGGCAAGTTCTTCCTCTATATGGCGGCGACGATACCCGCGCTGCTGCTGTTCCGCATCTTGTATTCCCTCATCCTCCGCAACCGCCGCCCATGATTCCTTCCGACTTTATCGACGACCTGCTGGCAAAAACCGACATTGTAGACATCATAGACGAACGCGTGCCGTTGAAGAAAAGCGGTGCGAACTACATGGCCTGCTGCCCGTTTCACAAAGAAAAAACGCCGTCGTTTTCCGTCAGCCCGAGCAAACAGTTCTACCACTGCTTCAGCTGCGGCGCGCACGGCAGCGCGATAGGCTTTCTGATGGAACAGCAGGGCATGAGTTTCCCCGATGCTGTCCAATACCTTGCCGACCGCGCAGGCATGACGGTTCCGCACGAAAAAGGGCGCATAGAAGCACCAGAAATCCGTGCCGAACGCAAGAAAAAACAGCAAACGCTGGAAGAAACCTTGCAAGCCTGCGCCGATTTTTACCGCCACCAGCTCCAAATCAACCCGCCCGCACGCCAATACCTCGACGGACGCGGCCTGAATGCCGAAATCATCGGCCATTACGGATTGGGCTACGCACCCGACGGCTGGCAGCCGCTGGCGCAAGTCTTCCAGCCCTATCCCAACAACGCCCTGATGGAATGCGGGCAGGTCATCCATAACGAAGAGCAAAACCGATACTACGACCGTTTCCGCCACCGCATCATGTTTCCCATCCGCGACCAGCAAGGGCGCGTCATCGGCTTCGGCGGCCGCGTTTTGGACGACAGCAAGCCCAAATACCTCAATTCGCCCGACACCCCGCTGTTCGACAAAGGCCGCAACCTCTACGGCCTCTACGAAGCCCGCAACGCCGTGCGCGATGCAGGACGGATACTCGTCGTAGAAGGCTATATGGACGTGGTGGCCTTGGCGCAGTTCGGCATTCCCTACGCCGTCGCCTCACTCGGCACTTCCACCACGGGCGAACACATCAAAATCCTGATGCGGCAGTCCGACGAAATCTATTTTTGCTTCGATGGCGATGCCGCAGGCCGGAAAGCCGCCTGGCGCGCGCTTGAAAATGCCCTGCCGCAGCTCAAAGACGGCAAATCCCTCCATTTCCTCTTCCTGCCGCCCGAACACGACCCCGACAGCTACATCCGCGCCCACGGCAAAACGCAATTTGAAGACGCCCTCATCCACCAGAGCAAACCCCTGTCCGAATATTTCTGGCAGGCACTTTCAGACGGCCTCAACCTGGCGACGCAGGAAGGCAAATCGCGCCTGTTGAAAACCGCCGCACCGCTTCTGGCACAAATTACCGCGCCCGCCCTCGGCTTCCTGCTCAAACAACGGCTGGCCGAACTCGTCGGCATCGACCCCGCAGACCTCGCCGTCCTGCTCGGGCAAGAAACCCCGCCGCGCCGCGTACAGGCCAAAAGCTACAAACTGCCGCGCGAAACCCGCCGCCAGCCGGCCATGCTGACCCTCGCGCAACGCCAAATCCGCAGCCTGCTGTCCAATCCCGCCTGGGCGGTTCACGTCCGCCTGCCCGAATACGTCGTCCTCGAAGGCGATACCGCCTGCCTGGCGAACATCGCCGACTTCATCCTCTCCGGCAGCACCCCGCCCGACCATGCGCGCATTTGGGAACACTTCCGCGGCACCGACACCGGCAATGTCTTGCAACAGATTTATCAAGCCGGCGGTTTGGATGACGGCGAAGACGGTGGTGAAGAAAACGAAACCGCCTTTTCAGACGGCATGGGAAAACTGATCAAAGAATTCCGCCATGCGCAACTCGAAGCACTGAAAAGAAAAACCGTCGAAGGCGGCCTCAACGACGCAGAAAAAAAACTTCTCCTGAGCCTGTTGGCGGAAAAATAAACAAAGGCCGTCTGAAAACCCCGTTGCAGGATTTTCAGACGGCCTCTAAATTGAGCCTGACTGTCTGAGCGGCAAACCTTGACTATGCACTACCGTATAAGCACCGCCGTTCAAAAGGCACGACTACTTAACGATTAACGTTTTTTAAAGCTTTTCAAAGAACCGTCTTTGTTAAACTCAAACTCGTATTCCGCGCGGTCGGTTGAGAGATTGCTGGTATACCATTTGGTTTTGCCTGTCGGCACAAACAAAGAGTAGTAAACATGATCCAACTCCGCACCTTCCGCGTTCACTTCTTTGGCTTTTTCGTTGAAAACCTGAGTGATTTTCGCAATATCGGCAAACTTGATTTCAGCCAACGGGAACACATTGTCTTTCATATTGCCGCCGCCGGAAATGCGGACCGGCTGCGGTTCGCTCCATTTGCCGTCTTCAAATTCATAGTGGTCGATATTGTCCGGATTATTGGGGTCTTGGATTTCCGCAATGATGCGCGGACGCTCGCCACCATAGAAATGGATATTTTGGAAAATGTTAACCGGTTTTCCGCCGAATTGCGGCAGGGCTTTCAACGCATCTTCTGCAGCTTGCAGGGCAGCGGCGTCAGCCAGGAAATTACCTGAAGAAACCACGGGTTTGGCTTCTTCAGCCTGTTTGTCGGCAGGTGCGGGAGTGCCTGCCGTATTGCCTGAGGCGGTTTGTGTGGGGGCGTCAGGTGCCGGTGCGGATGCCTGTTTGTCTTTGTTTCCGCAAGCGGTTAAACCCAATGCGGCAGCCGTTACTAGGGCAAGCCATTTCATTTTCATTTGTTTGTCCTAACTTTAAAAATATGCGACAGTGCATACGGAGTATATTATAACGAAGGACTAAAGCGTTTGCCGAATGTTTTGTATCGAGATTATTTAATTGCAATGGGAAGAGGCCGTCTGAAAACCCCGTTGCGGGATTTTCAGACGGCCTCTTATTTCACACTACGCTCAAATCAAGCAAACACCAGCTTGCCGCCCTCTTCTTTCACATGAATCGTGCTGTCGGGCGCGTATTTGCTTTCGAGCAGGGCTTTGGCCAGCGGGTTTTCGATTTCCGACTGGATGGCGCGTTTGAGCGGTCGTGCGCCGTACACGGGGTCGAAACCGGCTTTGGCAATCAAATCCAAGGCGGCATCGTCCACTTTCAGGTGCAGGTGCTGCGCTTCCAAGCGTTTTTCCAAGCCTTTGAGCTGGATTTTCGCGATGTTGCGGATATTCTCCTGATTCAGTCCGTGGAACACGACCACTTCGTCGATACGGTTGATCATTTCGGGACGGAAGTAGGATTTCACTTCTTCCATCACCGCTTCTTTCACGGCTTCGTAATCCTGCGTGCCCATTTGTTGGATGTGCTGGCTGCCGATGTTGGAAGTCATGACTATAACAGTGTTTCTAAAGTCCACTGTACGGCCTTGTCCGTCGGTCAAACGACCGTCATCCAATACTTGCAGCAGGATGTTGAACACGTCGGGATGGGCTTTTTCCACTTCGTCCAAAAGAATCACGCTGTACGGTTTGCGGCGGACTTGTTCGGTCAGGTAGCCGCCTTCTTCGTAGCCGACATAGCCTGGAGGCGCGCCAATCAGGCGGGCGACGGCGTGTTTCTCCATGTATTCGGACATGTCGATACGGATGAGATGGTCTTCGCTGTCGAACAGGAAGCCTGCCAAAGCTTTGCACAACTCGGTTTTACCCACGCCGGTCGGGCCTAGGAACAGGAAGCTGCCGTAGGGTTTGTTCGGATCGGCAAGACCGGAGCGGCTGCGGCGGATGGCATCGGACACGGCACGCACGGCTTCGTCTTGACCGACCACTCGGCGGTGCAATACTTCTTCCATTTTCAGCAGCTTGTCTCGTTCGCCTTCCATCATTTTGGACACGGGGATGCCGGTCATGCGCGATACGATTTCGGCCACTTCGTCCGCGCCGACTTCGGTGCGGAAAAGTTTGTTTTGCTTTTTGCCGTCGGTGTTGCTTTCCGCCGCCTGCAACTGTGCGCCCAATTTCGGCAACTCGCCGTATTCGAGTTCGGACGCGCGGGCGAAGTCGCCTTGGCGTTTGGCCTGCTCGATTTTGACTTTGATGTCGTCCATCTGTTTCTTGATATCGGCGGTGCTAGAAGAGGCGGCTTTTTCGGCTTTCCAGATTTCGTCCAAATCAGCGTATTCTTTTTGCAAGCCGTCGATTTCTTCGTCTATCAACTCCAAACGTTTTTTGCTGGCGTCGTCGCTTTCTTTGGCAACGTGCATTTTTTCCATTTTGAGCTGGATGATGCGGCGGTCGAGTTTGTCCATCTGCTCGGGTTTGCTGTCCAACTCCATTTTGATGCGGCTGGCGGCTTCGTCAATCAAATCAATCGCTTTGTCGGGCAGGAAGCGGTCGGTGATGTAGCGGTCGCTCAATTCCGCGGCGGCAACGATGGCGGGGTCGGTGATGTCGATGCCGTGGTGGATTTCGTAACGCTCCTGCAAACCGCGCAGGATGGCGATGGTGTCTTCCACGCTGGGTTCGCCGACCAATACTTTTTGGAAGCGGCGTTCGAGTGCCGCGTCTTTTTCGATGTATTGGCGGTATTCGTCCAAGGTGGTCGCGCCGATGCAGTGCAGTTCGCCGCGCGCCAAAGCCGGTTTCAACATATTGCCCGCATCCATCGCGCCGTCGGTTTTGCCTGCGCCGACCAAAGTATGGATTTCATCGATGAAAATCAGGGTGTTGCCGTCGTCTTTCGCCAAATCGTTCAACACGCCTTTCAAGCGTTCTTCAAATTCGCCGCGGTATTTCGCGCCAGCAATCAATGCCGCCAAATCCAAAACCAGCAGGCGTTTGTTGCGCAGGGATTCAGGCACTTCGCCATTGACGATGCGTTGCGCCAAGCCTTCGACGATGGCGGTTTTACCCACACCCGGTTCACCAATCAGTACGGGGTTGTTTTTAGTGCGGCGTTGCAGCACCTGAATCGCGCGACGGATTTCGTCGTCGCGGCCGATAACAGGGTCGAGTTTGCCGTCGCGGGCGCGCTGGGTCAGGTCGAGCGTGTATTTTTTCAGAGCATCTCGTTGGTCTTCGGCATTGGCATCGTTCACGTTTTGTCCTCCGCGTACCGCGTCGATCGCGGCGTTGATGTTTTGTTCGGTCGCGCCGGCTTCTTTCAGGATTTTGCCGGTCGCATCGTTCTGCTGCACCAAGGCGAGCAGGAAAAGTTCGCTGGCAATATAGGCATCGCCGCGTTTGGTTGCGGCTTTGTCCATCAGGTTCAACACCGCCTGCAATTCGCGGCTGGGCGTAATGTCGCCGCCCTGGCCGGATACTTTCGGCAGGCTGTTTAAATGCTGCTGCAAACGCTGTTTCACCTGCGGCACGTTCACGCCCGCATGAGCCAAGAGCGCGGCGGCCCCGCTGTTTTGGTCGTCAAGCAGGGCTTTCAGCACAAAGCCTGCTTCCAGATAGCTGCTGTCCGCAGCCAACGCCAAACTCTGAGCTTCTGCAAGGGCTTGTTGGAATTTGGCGGTTAATTTGTCGAATCTCATAATGACTCCCTGTCGGTTTAGTTTCTCATAACGGGCTATATAGAGCCGCTTGTGGATAAGTCAATAGTTAAGATAGGTAAACTGTGGATAAGTAGGCCGTCTGAAAAAGAAGATGTGTCTTCCAAGCCTTGCCTATTGTTTTCAGACGGCCTACCATCGCGCTTTTTCAGGAGTGCAAAATGCCGTATCAATTTACCTTGCCGTCATCGTCCGGCCGCGATTTCGATTCTGCCGGCCATCTGCCGCTGGTAGTTTATTTCTATCCGAAAGACAGCACGCCCGGCTGTACCACCGAGGGTTTGGACTTCAACCGCCTGTTGCCGGAATTTCAGGCTTTGGGTTATACGGTGGTCGGTATTTCGCGCGACGGCGTGAAATCGCATCAGAATTTTTGCGCCAAACAGGGCTTCCAATTTGAATTATTGAGCGACAAAGATGAGGCCGTCTGTAAGCAGTTTGACGTTATCAAGCTGAAAAAACTCTACGGCAAGGAATCGCTGGGTATCGAACGCAGCACGTTCGTGTTGGACGAAAACGGCGAAATTTCCCATGAATGGCGCAAAGTCAAAGTGGCCGGACATGCGCAGGAAGTGTTGGATGCTTTGAAGGCCGTCTGAAAACCATGAGTGATTTGACCGACCGTTTTCTCGACCACCTTTGGCTTCAGGAACGTTTGAGCGCAAATACGCTGGCGGCCTACCGGCGCGATTTGAACAAAATCGCCGTCCGTTTGGCGGGGCAGGGCGAAGACTGGCTGTCGGCCGACGGCAGCGGTTTGGCTGCCGCCGTTTACCATCCCGACGAAAAAACGCGTTCGCAGGCGCGGGCATTGTCGGCCTGCAAACGGTTTTACGGCTGGCTGCTGGAAACGGAACAGCTTTCCAACGACCCGACCGAATATCTGACCGCGCCCAAGCAGGAACGCACCCTGCCCGCCATCGTGAGCGAAAGCCAAATCGAAATGCTGCTGGCCGCCCCCGATACCGACAGCCCGCACGGCCTGCGCGACAAGGCTTTGTTGGAATTGATGTATGCCTCCGGGCTGCGCGTCAGCGAGGCGGTCAAGCTGACGTTGGGTGAAATCGATTTGCAGCGCGGCCTGGTCGTTACCATCGGCAAAGGCGGTAAACAGCGTTTGGTGCCGATGGGTGAAGAAGCCTCATATTGGATAGAACGTTATCTGGCACAGGCTCGTCCCGTTTTGCTGAAAAACGCCCGCTGCGACGAATTGTTTGTCGGACAGAAGCGCAACGGCATCAGCCGCCAGCTGGCATGGATGATTGTTGACAAGTATGCCGAAGCGGCCGGCATCCGCCATCTCAGCCCGCACAGCCTGCGCCATGCCTTTGCCACCCATCTGGTCAATCACGGCGCGGATTTGCGCGTCGTTCAAAGCCTGCTCGGCCATGCCGATATCAGCACCACCCAAATCTACACCCATGTCGCCAACGAACGGCTGAAAAATATCGTCTCCGAACACCATCCGCGAGGATGAGGCCGTCTGAAAAACGTTTTTCCGACTGCAAATGGGTAAAATGTTTACTTGACGGTAAATAAAGGCATACAATGCCGCTTCCATACTATTCAGTAAACTTTCATGAACATCACCGAACTGCGCCGCGCCAACCTGCGGCAGTGGATAGACGAACGCTGCGGCGGCAGGCAGGCACTCTTCGCCCAAACCGCCGCCGTCAATCCCGGCGAGCTTTCCGCCCTGTTGAAAAACAAATCTTTCGGCGAAAAGAAGGCCCGCAAAATCGAACAGGCCGCCGCGATGCCCGCTATGTGGCTCGATACCGTCCACGCCCCGTCCCAAAATTTACAAGAAGGTAAACACACCATGACAGCCGTTTCCACCATTCCCGAAATCCTGGCCGACATCAAGGCCGGCAAAATGGTCATCATCACCGACGCCGAAGACCGCGAAAACGAAGGCGATTTGGTGATGGCCGCCCAATTCGTTACCCCGCAGGCGATTAACTTTATGATTAAACACGCGCGCGGGCTGGTTTGCCTGCCGATGAACGACGAATTGGTGGACCGCCTGCGCCTGCCGCAGATGACGCAGAAAAACGGTGCGCAATACGGCACCAATTTCACTGTTTCCATCGAAGCCGCAGAAGGCATCAGCACGGGTATTTCCGCCGCCGACCGCGCGCATACCATTCAGACGGCCGTTTCGCCCGAAGTGCGGCCGGAAGACATCGTCCAGCCCGGACATATTTTCCCGCTGCGTTCGCAAAAGGGCGGTGTGCTGGTGCGCGCCGGGCACACCGAGGCGGCAGTGGATTTGGCACAGATGAGCGGCCTGATGCCCGCCGGCGTGATTTGCGAGATTCTGAACGACGACGGCACGATGGCGCGTATGCCCGAACTGATGAAGTTTGCCGAAGAACACGGCATCAAAATCGGCACGATTGCCGACTTAATCGAATACCGCAGCCGCACGGAAAGCCTGTTGGAGGAGATGGGCGATACGCTGGTTCATACGCCTTGGGGCGAGTTCCGCCAGCACGTTTATGTGGACAAGCTGTCGGGCGAAACCCATCTGGCATTGGTGAAAGGCGAAATTTCCGCCGACAGGGAAACGCTGGTGCGCGTGCACGAGCCGTTCAGCGCGATGGACTTCCTGCAAATCGACCCCAACCATTCTTGGCCGCTGCCCACGGCACTGTCGCACCTCAGCCAGGCCGAAAGCGGGGTGGCCATCCTGCTGCACCGCACGGAGGACGGTTCCGCGCTGCTGGAGCGCACCCTGCCGAAAAACAGTTTCCAAGTGAAAAAATGGGACAGGAAAACCTACGGCATCGGTGCGCAGATTCTGGCCGGACTGGGCGTGCAGAAAATGCGCGTGATGGGCAAGCCTTCCTCTATGAACGGTTTGAACGGTTTCGGGCTGCAGGTAACGGGCTTTGAGGAGGCGGAATAGGGCAGGGATTTCAGATGGCCCGGATAATGTTTTCAGGCCGTCTGAAAACATTACATTCGCCTGAATGCGACAAACCCGACCATGATGCCGTTGATGCGGCAACCGGTCGGGTTTGATATTTTTTGCGGCGGTTCAATACAGGCACTTTTGCAGCCAAATCCGCTGCTGGGCGGGTGTCAGCGAATGATAAAACTTATGTTGAACGGACAATTCGTCTACTGCGAATTGCAGGCCGTAGCCGTACCGCTCGCTGACATAACGCTGAGCCTGCCTTTCGTCGAAGTGCGGATTGGACAATACGCGCAGCAGGTTGTCCCGAAGCGGGCGTTCGCTTCCCCTGTTTTGCAGGTTCAGCTTTTCCACAGCCTGCTTGTATTCTCCGCGCAGGCCGCGCAAGGATTCGTATTGATCGCGGCTCAGGTTCAGTTGGCGGATGTCGCAGTTCGGATGAAAATCCTGAATGGTCAGGGCCGAAGCGGGGAGGGACAGGCAGCTTAAGGGCGCGCTGACTGCGAGGATACCCAGGATTCGGCGTTCGGATGGAGTAAACACGGTATGACCTTCTTATCTTCTGTTCGGGCTTCGAAATTAAGGCGGAAATATACGGGGACGACGTGTCAAACACGGTATAATAGCCGTAAACTTGGGTAAAACAAATAACGATTGATTAAATATTATGCGCTCTGCCGGTTTTAACGGTTTGCCGCGCCGTTTTTTGTTGTGAAAATACAATTTCAAAAAATTTTATGTTGAATGAAAATGCAGACGGCCGTTGATACGCAGCGGCCCGTCAGGCAAAAAGAACGAACCGGTTGTGCGCCATTTTCAGGAAAAGGAAGCCGCTATGCAGAAATTCCGCATTGCCCCCAGCATTTTATCTGCCGATTTTGCCAGATTGGGCGAGGAAGTCGGCAGCGTTGTCGAGGCCGGGGCGGATTTGATTCATTTCGATGTGATGGACAATCATTATGTGCCCAATCTGACTTTCGGCCCCATGGTGTGCGCCGCGCTCAAACCTTATGCTTCGGTGCCGGTAGACGTTCACCTGATGGTGGAGCCGGTGGACGATTTGATTGTTGCCTTTGCCAAAGCGGGGGCGGACATCATTACCTTCCATCCCGAAGCCAGCCGCCATGTGGACCGCAGTTTGAGCCTGATTCGCGAACACGGCTGTCAGGCTGGATTGGTGTTGAATCCGGCGACTTCGGTGTCGGTTTTGGAAAACGTGCTCGACCGTTTGGACATGGTGCTGCTGATGTCGGTCAATCCGGGATTCGGCGGTCAGGGCTTTATTCCGCATACTTTGGAAAAAATCCGCCGTACCCGCGCTTTATTGGACGAATATCAGGCGGTTGCGGGCAGGCGGATTGCTTTGGAGGTGGACGGCGGCATCAAAGTCGGCAATATTGCCGAAGTGGCGGCTGCCGGAGCGGATACCTTCGTAGCAGGATCGGCGATTTTCGGGCAGCCCGATTACAAAGCGGTTATCGGGCAGATGCGTGCCGAATTGGCCAAATCCGCCAGATAAGGAATTGAGGCCGTCTGAAAGCCGCCGTGCGACGCAAAAACAGGTTTTCAGACGGCCTCCTATATCAAACAGCAAACAGAAAAGGCAAACAAATGAAATCTCTTGACGAATGGCTTTCCCATCTGGAAACGGCACACAGCAACGGCGTAATCGACATGGGTTTGGAACGCGTCGGCGAAGTGCGCCGGCGGATGGCATTGCAGCCGGAATGCCCCGTTATCGTAGTGGGCGGCACCAACGGCAAAGGTTCGGTCTGCGCCTTCCTGACCCATATCTACAAAGAGGCCGGTTTCAAAACCGGCACGCTGACCAGCCCGCACCTTCTGCGTTACAACGAACGGATTGCCGTAAACGGCGGGCCTGTGCCGGACGAAGCCATAACCGCCTCATTCGAGCGCATCGAAGCGGCGCGCGACGATATTTCGCTGACTTATTTTGAGTTCAATACCTTGGCCGCAGTGGATATTTTCCTACGCGAACGTGTGGACGTGATGATATTGGAAGTCGGCCTCGGTGGGCGTTTGGATGCGGTAAACGTATTTGACGGCGACGTAGCGGCGGTAACCAGCATCGATTTGGACCATCAGGCGTTTTTGGGCGATACGGTCGAACAGGTCGGTTTTGAAAAAGCCGGGATTTTCCGCGCGGGCAGACCGGCCGTCTGCGGGCAAAATCCGCCGCCGCAGTCGTTGGCGGCGCATGCCGCCGACATCGGTGCGCAGCTGCTGCTGGCCAAACGCGATTTCAGTTTCGGCAAATTGGAAAACCAACAATGGTCGTTCCGTTTCCATCCCGAACACGGCACGCTTTTTTCAGACGGCCTCAAACGCAACCGCAACGCCCTGCCCATGCCGGCCTTGCGCGGCGGCTATCAATTGGGCAATGCCTCAGTCGCCCTGGCCGTTGTCGAATGCCTAGGCGACCGTCTGCCGATTGATGTGGGGGCAATCAAACGCGGCCTGCTGTCGGCGGAAAACCCCGGCCGCTTCCAAGTGCTGCCCGGACGGCCGCTGACCGTCTGGGATGTCGGCCACAACCCGCACGCCGCCCGCGCCATGCGCCAAAGCCTCATCGGCCTGCCTTTCGCGCAAAAACGGACGGCCGTATTCAGTATGTTGGCCGATAAAGACATAGACGGCGTATTGGAAATCGTGAAAGACCAGTTCGACGTTTGGTACGTCGCCCCGCTCCATCTGCCGCGGGGCATGGATGCGGCCGCACTGCAGGCCAAACTGGAAGCGCACGGAATCTCCAATATCCGAATGTTCGGCGACATTGCCTCGGCGTATCACGCCGCTTTTGCCGACAGTACGGAAAATGATAGAATTGTGGCCTTCGGTTCCTTCCATACCGTAGCGGAAGTGATGGAACATCAAGACAAACCCACCGGACACCACGCCGCCGGGTAAGACAGACAAGGTTCAAAATGGCAGACAAACGATTGGATTCGATGAACGAATACGAGCAATTAAAACGGAAAAACCGCCGCCGCCTGGTAGGGGCTTCAGCCATGGTACTGGTGGCGGGCATCGTATTCGGTGTCGCTGTAAACGGCGGCGACGAGGGCGGCAATGCTGCCCAGAACATCAGCATCAATAAAGACGGCGGGCAGCTCGAAATATTGACCCCCAAGCCAATCGAGCCTGCGGGCGGCAAAACCAGACAAGACGAATTGGAAAATCCGCTGCTTGCCGGCGGCAGTTCGGCTCAGGATGAAGCCGCCAACGACACCTTTGAGATGCCGTCTGAAAAGGCCAAGGAAGTGCCGCCCGTATATGAATTGAAGGAAGGCCAGGAAACAGTAGAAGCGCAAGGCGACGACGGCAACGTGCACACTGTGGTAAAAAAAGCCGAACCCAACAATGATTACGACCGGCAGCCGCTTCCCGCCATAACCATCAACAACAGCAACAAACAGGCAGCGGAAAAAGCCGAGCGCAAAGCAGCGCAAAAAGCAGCCGAGGCTAAACGCCAGGCTGAAGGAAAAGCCAGGGAAATAGCGGAACGGAAAGCCGAAGCCGATCGTTTGGCGGCAGAAGAGGAAGCGGCCGAACGCGCCAAACGGGAAGAAGAAGCCCGCTTGGCCAAACAAAAACAGGAAGCCGAGGAAAAACGCCTCGCCGAAAGACAGGCTAAAGAACAAAAAAGGCTGGAAGCGAAACAGCGCGCGGAAGAAAAGCGTTTGAAAGAAGAAGAACGTCTGGCCGAATTGAAACAACAGCGTGAAGAACGCAAGCAGGCCGAAATGAAAAAGGCTGAGGAAGAGAAGCGTCTGGCTGAGCAGAAAAAACGTTTGGAAGAGCGCAAACAGGCTGAAATGAAAAAGGCCGAAGAAGAAAAGCGTCTAGCCGAACAGAAAAAGCGTTTGGAAGAACGCAAACAGACCGAAGCGAAAATAGCGGATGAAGAAAAACGTCTGGCCGAACGCAAGAAACGGCTGGAAGAACTCAAACAGGCCGAAGCAAAAGTAGCGGAAGAAGAAAAACGTTTGGCCGAGCGGAAAAAACGTTTGGAAGAGCGCAAACAGGCCGAAGCGAAAAAGGCCGAAGAAGATAAGCGGTTGGCCGAACAGAAAAAACGCGACGACGCCAAAAAAACCGCCGGCAACAAAGCCCAGCAGGCATTGGAAAACAAATCCAAGCCCACCAAGGCTGATCCGAAGGAAATATTGAATAACCAGAAAGGCCGGCGTGCGATGATACAGGCAGGTGCTTATAATTCGCAGGCGCAGGCCAAAAAAGTCCAGCAACGCTTGGCGGATGCCGGATACAGTGCCTCCATCAACGAAGTAGACACAGCCAAAGGCAAGGTCTACCGTGTACGCACCGGTAGCTTCAGCAGCCAGGAAGCGGCACAGAATGCTTTGGCGAAAATCCGCCTGCAAGGTGTCGACGGCGTGGTGATTTTGGGTAAATAGCCCGAAAAGGCCGTCTGAAAAGTGCTGCATACGGTATTTTCAGACGGCCTGACGTATTTTGCCCGAAGCAGGATTTTTCAGACGGCCACCATAATGGCTGCCCCTTGATAACGAAATGACCTTATTCGATATATTTGCTTTATGTGCCATCGGCCTCTCCGTGGTGCTTGCCATAATGCGCGGCCTGGTTGGAGAAGTGTTGTCTTTGGTCAGCTGGGTGCTGAGTCTGATTGCGGCCAAAATGGCGGCCCAGCCTTTGGCTGAGACGGTTTTCAGCTTTATCCGGCCGTCTGCTTTGGCGGCCGTGGCGGGCTTTATTGCGGCGTTTGCCGCCGCTTTGCTGCTGCTGTTTTTTTTACGCTCCCTGCTGACCGGTGCAATCAAGGCAATCGGTTTGGGGGGCGTGAACCGTTTTCTCGGCGCGGTGTTCGGCCTGCTGCGCGGTTTTGCCGTGGTCACGCTGGCCGTTTTGGTTTGCGCTTTTACCGATTTGCCAAAGAGCGATGAATGGCAGAATGCCTACAGTTCGCCATTTTTCGAAGGAGCGGCTTCGGTGGCCGTGCCGTACTTGCCGGAATATCTGGCGAAAAAAGTCAGTTATCCGTCGTTTTAACTGTTGGGGGAGAATTCAATGTGTGGTGTTTTCGGCCTTGTGGCACACGAACCGGTAAACCAGTCGCTGTATGACGGTCTGCAAATGTTGCAGCACAGGGGGCAGGATGCGGCCGGTATTGCCACATTGGAAGGTTCCACCTTCCATATGCACAAAGGAAAGGGCATGGTGCGCGAAGTGTTCCGCACCCGTAATATGCGCGATTTGACCGGTTCTGTCGGCATCGGCCATGTCCGCTATCCGACGGCGGGTAATGCGGGCAGCACGGCCGAGGCGCAGCCGTTTTATGTCAGCTCCCCGTTCGGCATCGTGCTGGCGCACAACGGCAATCTGACCAATACCGACGAGCTGTACCAAAGCGTGTGCGACAAACACCTGCGCCATGTGAATACCGGTTCAGATTCCGAAGTGCTGCTGAACGTTTTGGCGCATGAACTGCATCGCGAGGTTGCCGCTTCAGACGACCATAAGTTGGAACTCGACCATATTTTTAACGCAGTCGGCGAACTGCACCGCCGGGTACGCGGCGCGTACGGCGTGGTGGCATTGATTGCGGGCTACGGCCTGTTGGCCTTCCGCGACCCGTACGGCATCCGTCCGCTGGTGTTGGGCAAACAGACCAACGATAAAGGCGAAACGGATTGGGGTGTGGCTTCCGAATCCGTCGTTTTCAACAGCCTGGCTTTCGAATTGGAGCGCGATGTCGCGCCGGGTGAGGCCGTATTCATCACCCTTGACGGCAAATTGCACAGCCGCCAATGCGCCCGTCAAAGCAAACTTGCGCCCTGCCTGTTCGAATATGTTTATTTTGCCCGCCCGGATTCCGTTATTGACGGCGTGTCCGTTTACCAAGCGCGCGTCAATATGGGGGTTAAACTGGCAGAAAAAGTCAAAAGGGAGTTGGACTTGAGCCAAATCGACGTCGTGATGCCGATTCCCGATACCAGCCGCCCCAGCGCGATGGAACTGGCTGCATATTTGGGCAAACCGTATCGCGAAGGGTTCATCAAAAACCGCTACATCGGCCGCACCTTCATCATGCCCGGACAGGCGACGCGTAAAAAATCCGTGCGGCAGAAGCTGAATCCGATGGACAGCGAGTTTAAAGGCAAAAACATTCTGTTGGTGGATGACTCCATCGTGCGCGGAACCACCAGCCGGGAAATCGTCGAAATGGCAAAAGCCTCCGGCGCGGAAAAAGTGTTTTTTGCCTCCGCCGCGCCGGAAGTACGCTACCCGAATGTTTACGGCATCGATATGCCGACCCGGGAAGAGCTGATTGCCAACGGACGCACGGCGGCCGAAGTTGCGGCGGAAATCAGTGCCGACGGCTGTGTGTTTCAGAATTTGGACGAATTGAAAGCCGTTATCCGCGAGATGAATCCGAAAATCGAAGCTTTCGACGATTCCTGCTTCAGCGGCCTCTATCTGACCGGCGACATCGATGAGAACTATCTGCAACGCCTGTCGGCCAGCAAATCGTCGGGCGCGGCAGCCTTTGTGCAGCCCGGCCTGATTGACCACAGTGTGCGGGTGGAAAACGGCAACGAAGAATAGACCGTCTGAAAACCCCCGCAGTTTAAATTTCCATTTTTATTTTTTATCTGTTTGAATTGGAAGCAAAACCATGAAACAAACCCTACGCTTTACTGCCCTATTGTCTGCATTGGCTCTGACTGCTTGTCAGCCGGAAAACAGCACCAAGCCTGCCGCGTCCGATGCACAACCCGTTGCTTCTTCAGCTGTTTCCGCATCTTCGGTAGCTCCCGAAGCCGCTGCCGCAAGCGGGACTCATGCCCCCGTTCCCGCAGCAGGCAACAACAACGAAGACCCGGCGTTCAAAGCCGATGCCTTGGTGTTGTTGAAAGCAATCGAAGAAATCGGCGTACAGAGTTCCACTTATCTGGATTCCGACGAAATGAGGCAGAAGGTTGCCGAATTCGGCAAGTCTAAAGACGAGGCGCAGAAAAACAAACTGGCCGTCGAAATTTACCAAAGCAATATCAATCTGTACCGTGATGCGGTGGAAAAATTGAAAACCTTGCAGGTAAAAAATCAGGATGTAGTCGGACTGCGCGATTTGTGGATTAAAAAATTCGAGACCGACATCGAATTGTTCAACATCCAAATCAAAGAGCAGGGCAAAGGTTTGACCGACGCGCAGATTCAGGAGAAATACAAAGACATTTACCGCCAAAACCGTGATTTGGCGCAGGATGCGGCCGAGCAGAATATGGCGCTTTACAAACGATCCCGTTAAGCCGTTCGATTAAAACAGGCCGTCTGAAAATGCCGCTGCGAAAGCGGGTGTTTTCAGACGGCCTGTTTCTATATGCGGATGCCGTTTTGTTTATGGCGCGCGTTTCGGATCGTTTGGACGCAGTTGTACCGACAGTTTGTCCAAAATGCCGTTGATGAATTTGTGGCTGTCGGTGCCGCCGAAGGTTTTGGTGACTTCGATGGCTTCGTTGATGATAACCGGATACGGCGTTTCGGGCATCGCACTCAGTTCGTGGCAGGCCATCAGCAGGATGCCGCGCTCAATTGGGTTGATGTCTTTTTCATCGCGGTCGAGCAGGGGGCGGATGATTTGCATGTATTCCGCGCTGTTGCCGTGCGCGCCGAAAAACAGGGCGGTGAACAAATCGGCATCTGCACGTTTGAAGTCGGCGGCTTCGCGGATGTTTTTCGCCACTTCGGGTGCGGAGGCGTGGTTCAACGCGGCCTGATAGAGGGCTTGGACGGTGAATTCGCGGGCGCGGCGGCGGGGGCTGGTTTTCATATCGTGTTCCTTTCAGACGGCCTCAGTCTTCTTGTTCGCCGAGGAAGAAGTTGATCAAATTGCCGCACTCCACGGCCACGACTGCGGCATCCTGCGCTTTTTCAACGATGCGGGCATGTGCCTGTTCGTCGTTTTCGGTGGTCAGGATGGCATTGGCGACGGGGATGCTGTAATCCAGAGTCAAGCGGGTGATGCCGGCGGCCGATTCGTTTGAGACCAATTCGAAATGATAGGTTTCGCCGCGGATAACGCAACCGATGGCAATCAGTGCGTCAAAGCGTTGCGTGCCGGCCATCGATTGCAGCACCAGCGGTACTTCCAATGCGCCGGGTACGGTGGTTACGGTGATGTTGTCATCCTTCACGCCCAGTTCGTGCAGTTTTTCTACGGCGGCTTTGAGCATGGCCGAGCCTACTTCGTTGGTAAAGCGCGCTTGGACGATGCCGATACGCAGATGTTCGCCGTTCAGGTTCGGTTCTATGATGTTCATGATGATTTCCTTTCGGGTTGATACCCCTGACCGAATACGGCGGGGCGGATGTTCCGTTTGACGCGCTGCGGCGTGCGTTCAAATACGTTCAGACGGCCTGAGGCCGTCTGAAAAAACGGTTTTATTCTTTCGGCTGCCAGTCGCCGACGGCTTGAAATCCTTCTTCCGTCCACTCCCACGCGCCTGCCTTTTCCTGAAGCAGCGGCAGGATGTCGGGATTGGATGCGGTGATTTCTCCGATGCCGCACACGGTGAAGTTGTCGGGATTGTCGGTGTAGCCGTCGCTTTCGTCGCCGCTGAAAAAACGCCAGCCGCTGTCGTTGTCGAAAACCGGTTCTTCGCGGTACATAAAGCCGACGGGGCGGCCGGAAACGCTGATTTCTTTGGTGGCGACGCAGAGGTCGAGTGCGGCGGAAAGGGCTTGGGCAAACTTATTCATCGGTTTTCAGACGGCCTGTGGGATAAGGGCGTGATTCTACACGAAAGGCAGGCCGGATAGGAGATTCGGCGGCTCAATGCGCCTTTGTTTTCAGCGAACCTAAGTAAATCGCCAGCAAGGTCAGCGCGGCACCGCCCCATTGTACGGCGTTAATCGGTTTGTCGAGCCAGAAATAATCGATTAGCAAGGCGGCAACGGGTTCGCTCAGCAGCAGAAGGCCGGTCAGCGACAACGACAACAGCGGTATGGCGTAGGCAATCAGCCCCCAGGCGAAACACTGCATAACCGCGCCGTAAACCAAAACCAACCCGATGTCGCGCGCCGTTGCGGGATACAGCCGGCCCCAGTCGAAAACCAAAGTCGGCAACAACAACGCCAATACGCCGCCGATGCTGACCAGCAGCATCATGGGAAACAGCGCGGTCGGTTCGGCTTGATGCGTTTTGCGGATAAACGTCATCGACAACGCCAGCATCCCGCCCGAAATAATGCCGCTGACAAACCCCCAAACCGCATTGCCGTTATGGCCGAACTCGGGGAATGCAATCATCGCCACGCCGCCGACAGCCATAATCAGGCTGAAGATTTGCAGCTTGTTCAGCCTCTCGTCAAACAGGAAAAAGCCGATGGCGGCAAGGAAAAAAATCTGCAAACTGTTGAGCAGGGTGGAAATGCCCGGGCCGACGCTGTAAATGCTTTCGTGCCACAAAGCCAAATCGATGCCGAGTGCGGCACCCGAGAGCAGGGCATAGGCAAGGGCGGTTTTGTTGCGCGGCAGTTTCTGGCCGAAACGCCGTGCCAGAAACCAAAAGACCAAGCCCGAAATCAGCAGCCGCCACCACGCGATGGCATAAGCACCCACGGGAACGAATTTGACAATCAGGCTGCCGAGGCCGAAGACGACACAGCCGACCACCAGCAAAGGGGCGGCATAATGATTGGATGGTGCGGACATGGTATTTTTCTTAGAAATATCGGGGCGGGTGCGGACGGGCATTCTAGCCGAAGCACTGGCGGCAGACAAACCGTCCTTCAGCAGCTTTAAAATGCGGCGAAGCCAAACAAGGCAGGAAAAGCCATATCAAAATACGGTAGGCCGTCTGAAAATATTGCGGCTACTATTTTCAGACGGCCTCTATCAAAATGGGCGCACAATTTGATGCAGGCAGAACGATGCCTGCATCAAAATTGATATGGGATTTTGGCAAAAGAATACCGATTTGCTTAAAAAGGCATTGATAAAAGACGGATTGATTCTTCCGTCATCTCTCCAAAAACACAGCTTCTTTACATTGATTTTTTAAGCCGGATTCGGATTATCCGCATGCCTTTGCCGCCGCCTTAATCCGCAGGATTTCCTTCACAAACGCCGCCAATTCGGCCGCAAAATCCGTATCGCCCAGCCGTCCGACCAGTGCAAACGTTTCCTCTTTGCCGCCATCGTCCGCCGTCAGCGTTTCGCCGCCGAAATGGCGGAAGAACAATTCCTTGCCGCCGCGGATTTTGCCGCGGTGCAGCACCCAGACGCCGCCGTCGCCATCTTCCGCGAACACGCCGGAAACGGCGCGGTTCAAGCCTTCGGTGGGGAAATTGATTTCTGCCGCAATCGACACCTTTTTGCCGGCCACGGGCTGGCCGATGCCGAAGCCGTTCCAGCATTTTTTGCCCTGCGCCTGCATGGCGTACCACAAATCCAATTCGGGCGAATAAGACACTTCAGCTTCAAAGCCACCACCCGCACCCGATACGGTGCAGGCTGCTTTTTGCGGCAGCGCGGCCAGCAGGGTTTCGGCAAACAAGGCTTGTGCGGCGGCGAGTTTTTCGGGGGCGATGATCACGGCGGGCATGGGGTTTCCTTTCAACAATAAAACGGAATGATAACGCGAAATCAATAAGGCCGTCTGAAAACCATGTTTGATTTGAGTGCGTGGCACAAGCGTGTTGTTCGTCATACAATCATCGTATTAAGTTTTGCAAACCGTTCAACACCGATTACGGAGGGAGTGAAACCATGAACCAACTGCAACAAAACCGCCTGCCGGAACATTTTTATGACGAACCGTTCGCATTGTGTTTTTCCGGGCAGGGCTTTGATTGGATAAGTAGCCTGCGCGAAGCTTTGGCCGACGGGGCGCGGGACAGGGCAAACGAAGTGGCCGCCGCTGCCGCCCGAATTTTGGCGCCTGTGGCCGGGCAGATTGCCGCTGCCCGCCCGCAGGGTTTCGAGCCGGTAAAATGGGCGGAAAACGGCGTGGACGGCATCGATTTGGTGTGTGCCGCCGTGAGCGTGCCCGGCATTTTCCTGTCGCAAATCGCCAATCTGCACACGCTGGAAGCGCGCGGGCTGGACAGCCGTAAGGCGGCGGGCGTTATCGGGCATTCGCAGGGCATACTTGGGCGTTCTCTGATACGCGAGCCGCAGCACGCCGCCGAACTGCTGGCCTTGGCTGAATTGATTGGCGCGGCGGCCACACTACAAGGGCGCGCAACGGGTATGTATCTGCACGACGGCCTGCATCCGATGGTGATGGTGCAGGGCGTGAGCCGCGGGCAGATTGCCGCCGCGATTGACGACCTGTTCCCCGCAGATTCGGCCGCCCGCCCGTGTATCGGCTTGCAGAACAGCGCGGACGGTTGTGTCGTCAGCGGCAAGCCCGAATCGGTGGCGCGCGTGTGCGGCGTGTTGTCGGACACGGTGAAAGACGAAAACGGCCAAACGCCCGAAAACCTGCTGTGGCGGCTGGATGTGGAAGTCGGCTTCCACCACCCTGCCATGCTGCCCGCCGTAGCGCAAGTGGCCGAATGGGCGGCAGCCTGCGGTTTGGATGCGGAACAGGCACGCGGCATCGCGCAAAATGTGCTGGTCAATCCCGTGGACTGGGTGGCCGAATGCCGCAGCATGGCCGCGCTGGGCGTACGGCGGATTTTGGAAATCGGCCCCTCCGGCGGCGTGGCCATGCTGACGCAGGCAGTGTTGGACGGGGAAGGAATCGAAGTGCTGGATGTTTCCGGCGCGGAAGGTAAGGCGGCGTTGTTTGGCGGATAACGGCGATTTCTGATTTTTAAAACTGCGGCTGCCACTAAGTTAAGAAAAGGCTACCTGAAAACGAAAGAAGTGAGTTTCTGCGCAGCTAAAACGAAAGAAGTGAGTTTTAAATTCGTTGAAGCTCACGCTTTCAGGTAGCTTTTAGATTGATGGGAAGGCTTTATCTATATTTGAGACTGTCGATTTTTCAGACGGCCTCTGATGCCGTCTGAAAGTGGCAGCTTCAACGAAAGTAAATGTGGAAACGGCAAACCGCCAATCAAATAACCGCGTGCGTGCCGCACACACCCTACACGTTGGTTTTGAAGTTCCTCATGATTCATGGGTAGGGTGTGTGGCGCAGCCACGTACGTGGTCGGTAGTTTTTTATTATGGCATTCACTCTCCAAAACTCATTACCGCTGTTTCTTTTGTACCGGCCCAATCCAATGGCAGCCATCCATCCCGCACATAACGGTGAAACGACGAAAATGCCCAGTCGCGGACATTACCACACAATCCATGTTTGACGGGATTGAAATGGATGTAGTCCGCGCAACGTTGCAAATCCGTTTCGTCGCGCAAGGTGTGTTCGTAAAAACGCCGTTGCCAAATACCGCGTTCGTTCTGCCGCTGTTTGCTGGCAGACAGGTTTTCGGCATGAGGGAAATGGGCGGAGAATTTGGTTTTAATCAGCCGCCAGCGCAGGGAATAATCCGCATCGTCGGGCGGCAGCGTCCAAATGGCGTGAATGTGGTTCGGCAGCACGCATACGGCGACGGTTTCAAAGGGATATTGTTTTTGCACATCCATATAAGCCTCACGCAATAGGTCGATATGTTCGACAAGCAGGCGCGATTTTGGATCGGCGAGTTTGACGGTGAAAAAGAATGTGCCGCCGGCAATGAAGTTTCTGCGATAACGCGCCATAGGATTTTTGTTTGTGGTTTGGTGTTGGAGAAGGGATGGTTTGTTGTTTAAGGTTTTAACTTTGTTCAATTTGACGCTTTCAGACGACATTGGAGGCCGTCTGAAAGCGCTAGCTTCAACGAAGTTAAAAGTTAAAATGGCAAACCGTCAATCAAACAACCGCGTGCGTGCGTACCGCACACACCCTACACGTTGGTTTTGAAGTTCCGTGTAATTCACAAGTAGGGTATGTGGCGCAGCCACGCACGCGGTTGGATATGCAGTCTACAGCTTGTTCTTAAGTAATCTTTGATTTTCTTGTTGTTCATCATATTCGATACAAATTTCGTGATTATCACCATAAGCTGACTTATTATACTTAATTAAATCAGTAGATGAAATTTCATTTTGAAGATGTTCAAAAAAACTATATTTTTCTATCAGTGGTTTAAATTTTTCAATCCCCCATCTTGATAATCCACTATAGAATAAGAAAAATAACTCATCACTAGAAATTTGTGCTCTCAGCATATGTATATAGAAAGTCTTTTGTTCTTTATTTAATATGCTGGATGAGTCTACATATTTTATAGTGGTATAAACTGCTCTAAAATAATGGCTCAACACTCGATGAAGAAATTCTTTGTAAAAATCTTCATATTTTCCAATATTACCATTTGAGTGGCTCACTATCTTTTCTAGAATAAAATTATCTCTCAGTATAATGAAAACTATTCTTCCTGATATATTTCCTGGAATATCTATTTCATATTTTTTAGAGTCTTTTGGATTGTTTTTATTAGGATAAATTTTATACTCAACTTTTCCTTTAAAAAGACTAATCCCAGCAATAATATCTCTGATACTATTTAGCTGCTGAAAAAAATGGTCTTCAAATTGCCTTGAATTTCTTTCTTTGTTTCCAGCATACAAGGCAAAAAAAGCACCTACCATTGCTAGCCCTGTAAAAATTGTGTTTAACCCTCCATATGTATCCCCCCATTGTCCAAGCTTTTCTTGCTCAACTAACCCAGTATGCTTTGAAATTAGTACGGGGTAATACCACCAAATAAGTACCACAATAACGAAAACAAACAAAGATAAAATTTTAAACTTCCATTTATTCATTTTTACATCCCAGTTCTATGAATTTAAGATAATAATTTTCCCAAATACTTCCCAGTATAACTCCCCTTAACCTTCGCCACTTCCTCGGGGCTACCTGAAGCGATAATTTTACCACCACCATTACCGCCTTCGGGTCCTAAATCCACAATATAATCAGCCGTTTTTATAACGTCAAGATTATGCTCGATAATCACAATCGAGTTGCCTTTGCCTTTCAGACGACCTATGACTTCCAGCAGCAGGGCGATGTCGGCGAAGTGCAGGCCGGTGGTGGGTTCGTCGAGGATGTAGAGCGTTCTGCCGGTGTCGCGTTTGGAGAGTTCCAGGGCGAGTTTGACGCGTTGGGCTTCGCCGCCGGAGAGGGTGGTGGCGGATTGGCCGAGGCGAATGTAGCCGAGGCCCACGTCCATCAGGGTTTGCAGTTTGCGCGATACGGTGGGGACGGCGTCGAAAAATTCGCGGGCTTCTTCGACGGTCATGTCGAGGACTTGGCTGATGTTTTTGCCTTTGTATTGGATTTCGAGGGTTTCGCGGTTGTAGCGTTTGCCGTGGCAGACTTCGCAGGGGACGTACACGTCGGGCAGGAAGTGCATTTCGACTTTGATGACACCGTCGCCTTGGCAGGCTTCGCAGCGGCCGCCTTTGACGTTGAAGGAGAATCGGCCGACGTTGTAGCCGCGTTCGCGCGAGAGGGGTACGCCGGCGAAGAGTTCGCGGATGGGGGTGAACAGGCCGGTGTAGGTGGCGGGGTTGGAGCGCGGGGTGCGGCCGATGGGGGATTGGTCGACGTTAATGACTTTGTCTAGGTGTTCGAGGCCTTGGATGTCGTCGTATGGGGCGGGTTCTTCTTGGGCGCGGTTGAGTTCGCGGGCGGTGATTTTGGCGAGGGTGTCGTTAATCAGGGTGGATTTGCCGCTGCCGGATACGCCGGTGATGCAGGTAATCAAACCGAGCGGCAGTTCGAGGGTAACATTTTTGAGGTTGTTGCCGCGCGCGCCTTTGAGGACGAGCATCCGCTCGGGATTGACGGGCGTGCGTTCAGACGGTACGGCAATGGATTTTTTGCCGCTGAGGTATTGTCCGGTAACGGATTTTTCGCATTTGGCGACGTTTTCGGGTGTGTCGGCAATCAGTACGTTGCCGCCGTGTTCGCCCGCGCCGGGGCCCATATCGACGACGAAATCGGCTTCGCGGATGGCATCTTCGTCGTGTTCGACCACAATCACGCTGTTGCCCAAATCGCGCAGGCGCTTGAGGGTGGCAAGCAGGCGGTCGTTGTCGCGCTGGTGCAGGCCGATGGAGGGTTCGTCCAATACGTACATCACGCCGGTCAGGCCGCTGCCGATTTGGCTGGCGAGGCGGATGCGTTGGGCTTCGCCGCCGGAGAGGGTTTCTGCGGAGCGGCTCAAGTTCAGGTAATCCAGTCCGACGTTAATCAGGAAGCCGAGCCGCTCGGTGATTTCTTTGAGGATTTTTTCGGCGATTTGTTTTTTGTTGCCGTCCAAATCCAGCGTTTCAAAGAATTGGTGGGTTTTGGTCAGCGGCCAGGCGGAGACTTCGTGCAGCGGTTCGCCGCTGACGTAAACGTAGCGGGCTTCTTTGCGCAAACGTGCGCCGCCGCAGCTTGGGCAGGCGCGGTGGTTTTGGTATTCGCGCAGTTTTTCGCGCACGGTTTCGCTGTCGGTTTCGCGGTAGCGGCGTTCGAGATTGGGAATGATGCCTTCGAAGGCGTGGCTGCGGTTGAAGGTGGTGCCGCGTTCGGACAGATAAGTGAAATCAATGACTTCTTTGCCCGAGCCGTGCAGGATGACTTTTTTGACTTTTTCAGGCAGCGTTTCCCAAGCAGCCTGCACATCGAAACCATAATGCCGCGCCAGCGATTGAATCATTTGGAAATAGAACTGGTTGCGCTTGTCCCAGCCGTCAATCGCGCCCGTTGCCAGTGATAATTCGGGATGCGCGACCACTTTTTCGGGGTCGAAGAAATTGGTGTTGCCCAAGCCGTCGCAAGTCGGGCAGGAACCCATTGGGTTGTTGAACGAAAAGAGGCGCGGCTCCAATTCGGGTAGGCTGTACGAACACACGGGGCAGGCGAAACGTGCGGAAAACCAATGTTCTTCGCCGCTGTCCATTTCCATCGCCAGCGCGCGCTCGTTGCCGTGGCGCAGCGCGGTTTCAAAACTTTCCGCCAGCCGCTGCTTGATATCCGCCTTCACTTTCACGCGGTCGATGACCACGTCGATATTGTGTTTGATGTTTTTTTCCAGCTTCGGCACTTCGTCCAACTGATAGACCTCTCCGTCCACGCGCACCCGCGCAAAACCTTGCGCCTGCAAGTCGGCAAAGAAATCGACAAACTCGCCCTTACGCTCGCGCACCGCCGGCGCCAGAATCATCACGCGCGTGTCTTCCGGCAGCTTCAACACGGCATCGACCATCTGCGACACAGTTTGGCTGGATAGCGGCAGATTGTGTTCGGGGCAATACGGCGTGCCGACGCGGGCGTACAAAAGGCGCAGGTAATCGTGGATTTCCGTTACCGTGCCGACGGTGGAACGCGGATTGTGGCTGGTGGATTTCTGCTCGATGGAAATCGCGGGCGACAGGCCCTCGATCAAATCGACATCGGGTTTGTCCATCATCTGCAAAAACTGCCGCGCATAGGCGGAAAGGCTCTCGACATAACGCCGCTGCCCTTCGGCATACAGCGTGTCAAACGCCAGCGACGACTTGCCGCTGCCCGACAGCCCGGTTATCACCACCAGCTTGTGGCGCGGAATGTCCAAATCGACGTTTTTCAAATTATGCGTGCGCGCGCCGCGGATGCGGATGGTGTCGTTGTCGCGGGCTTCTGAACGGGGAGTTTTGCTGTCGTTTTGATGATGGTGGTTGCACATGGTTTTTTGAGGCCGTCTGAAAAATTAGGAAACCCGTCATTGTAGCACTTTTCCCACCTTCGTCTTTTGCTCCTTACAGCGAGGCTATTAAAGAGAAAGGCCGAGACCTTTGCAAAATCCCCCCAAAAT